>NZ_JACJPW010000035.1 GCF_014696265.1 Aerosakkonema funiforme FACHB-1375
AAGCGAATCAAGCACAAAACGCTTGGTTAAGTGCGGAACCGCTCTTGTATGCGGCTTGGAGACAGGCGACCACGAAAATTAACTTGCGATTAGGAGGACAAGTTCCTTCTTCCTTTGGGAAATTCCCAGAGTCAGAGCGAGTCGCAGCGAAAGTTCAAAATGCCAACACTAAGAACTTGGATGTTGTACCAATTTGGGAGAGCCAAGTGGAGGTTTCATCGCATTTTGAACCCCCGTCCCTTTAGGGCTGGGGTGGCTTCAGTAAATGTATAACTTATGGTATAAATGACGGCAATACACAGCCAAGTGTCCGCTCCTGTACTCCATAGGTATAAACGATCGCTCACCTCGCGACCTCCAATAGGCTAAAATGCAAGCAGGTCAAGCATTTCGCGAGCGAACCAGTCCATGATCGAAACACTGCAAACCTATCTCTATCAACTCGGACAACTTGCCGATAGCCTCGTAAAAACTCAGCTAACCCAACTCACCTGGCTGAGTGTCGGCGTCATCTTTGCAGCGGGCTTGCTTACCAGCCTGACACCCTGTATGCTTTCCATGTTGCCAATTACGATCGGCTACATCGGCGGATACGAAGCCAAAAGTCGCCTGCAAGCGATCGCACAATCTACTTGGTTCTCCTTGGGATTGGCAACTACACTCGCTGGATTGGGAATTGCCGCCGCTTTAGTAGGACAAGTTTACGGTCAAATAGGCATTGGGTTGCCAATTATCGTCAGCATCATCGCCATCATCATGGGGCTAAACTTACTAGAAGCCCTACCGTTGCAATTTCCCTCCTTTGGCGGCACAGAATGGATTTCCCAGAACTTACCAGATGGCGTGCGTTCCTATTTGTTGGGTTTAACTTTTGGTTTAGTTGCTTCCCCTTGCAGCACACCCGTCCTAGCTACATTACTCGCTTGGGTTACACAAACGCAAAACGCGATTTTAGGTGGCCTTTTTCTGCTATTCTACACAGCGGGATACGTCGCACCTTTAATTTTGGCAGGTACGTTTACCGGGTCTATCAAAAAGTTGTTGGAACTGCGTCGCTGGTCTGCTTGGATAAATCCAGTTAGCGGCACATTGTTAGTAGGATTTGGCGTATTTTCCTTGCTGTCTCGGATTCCTTTGGGTAATTTTTAAGCGAATGAATTCAAAAGATTTTTCTTCATCAAATTTGGCTAAAGTTGTTGCAACTGTTAAAATTTTTTTTCGACAAGAATTACTGCCCCTACTGGCAGATTTGCGATTGGCAATATTGCTGCTGTTAGCGATCGCAGCCTTCAGCATCAGCGGCACAGTAATCGAACAAGGTCAATCCATCCCCTATTATCAATCCAACTATCCAGAAAATCCAGCTTTATTTGGCTTCCTCACCTGGAAAGTTATCATCATCTTGGGATTGGATCGGGTATATCGGACTTGGTGGTTTTTATCGCTGCTAATTTTGTTTGGCACTAGCTTAACCGCCTGCACCTTTACCCGCCAGTTTCCAGCATTGAAAGCTGCCCGCAATTGGAAATTTTTCGATCGAAGTGGCCAATTTGAAAAATTAGCTTTGAGTGCGGAATTTGAAACAGGTTCGCTCAATTCTTTATTACCGGCATTGCAAAAGCGCCGCTATCGGATTTTTCAAGAAGGAAATTCTTTATATGCGCGTAAAGGGATAGTAGGACGGATTGGCCCGATCGTCGTCCACGCCAGTATGTTAATCGTTCTGGCTGGTTCAATTTGGGGCGCGATGACCGGATTTATGGCACAAGAATTGATTCCCAGCGGAGGAAGTTTTCAGGTAAAAAATATCGTCGATGCTGGGCCATTAGCAAATCCGCAAATTCTCAAAGACTGGTCGGTTAAAGTAAATCGCTTCTGGATTGACTATACGCCAGAAGGAGGAATTGACCAGTTTTATTCGGATTTATCGGTTTTGGATAAAGAGGGGAAAGAAGTAGATCGTCAGAAAATTTACGTGAATAAACCCCTGCGTTACCGAGGCGTGACATTGTATCAAACAGATTGGTCGATCGCCGCTATTCGATTCCAGCTAAATAACAGCCCCATTCTACAGTTACCGATGGCTCAACTCGATACTGGTGGCCAAGGTAGAATCTGGGGTACTTGGATTCCCACTAAACCAGATTTAAGTGAAGGCGTTTCCCTTTTAGCACGCGATTTGCAGGGCACTTTACTAATTTACGATACGAAAGGCCAACTGCAAACCACCGTTCGCGAGGGAATGGCTACAGTAATCAATGGCGTCAGGCTTAAAATTGTGGAAGTTGTGGGCAGTACGGGTTTGCAAATCAAAGCCGATCCGGGAATTCCCATTGTTTATACTGGTTTTGGCTTGCTGATGCTAAGTGTGATGATGAGCTATGTTTCTCACTCCCAAATTTGGGCCTTGCAAAAAGACGGTCGCCTTTATGTAGGAGGTAGAACAAATCGCGCTCAAGTTGCTTTTGAACGGGAGATTATCGAGATATTAGAGGAACTGCAAAGGCCAGAGATGAGCGAAAAAGTTGCGATCGCTCCTACTTCTTTAGCCAGTGAAAGTTAAATTTCTCCGGGATTGATAAACTGATATCGTGTCCGGTAGCATTGGTAGTACATGAAAGATGTTGAGGATTTTTTGTACGAATCGTGGGTGAAAATTTAACCACAGATAAACACAGATAAACACAGATGAACACAGATGAACACAGATGAACACAGATGAACACAGATGCGATCGCAAATTTTTTACGCTACTATGCAACCGGACTTGATATGATTCTTGGCGCAACAAGTCCTAAACTCACAAGACAATGTTAGAACCTGCAAAAACGATCGCCATCTTTCAAAAACAATCAGACCCGAAAATATTTTCAACAGGCGAAATCATCTTCGAGGAAGGTCAGTCAGGTGATGTCATGTACGGCATCCTGGAAGGGGAAGTTGACATCTCAGTCAACGGTAAAGTTGTGGAGACAATCAAAACAGGCGAAGTTTTTGGTGTCGGCGCACTTGTCGGCATAGGAAACAGAACCTATACAGCCATTGCCAAAATAGACTGCAAATTGGCTTTTATTGACAAAAAAAGATTTCTTTTCGCCGTTCAGGAAACGCCTATGTTTGCGCTGGAAGTGATGAAAACCTACTCTGAGCGTCTGACTCGCCTAGAGCATAGCTTATGATAGCCTAATTGTTGGCCTAAAAGACTGTAGAGACGTTTCATAAAACGTCTCTACAACCGCGATCGAGATAAGAAGGGTTATCGCGGACGAGCTGCGAGATAATCGGGAGCAAGAGCAACCGACTCAGGTCTGTTTCTCGTTACCATTAGATTGGCGGCAATATCGAAGATAGGTGGCTGGTTAGGCAGAGGATCGATGAGAGCCAATTGATTTATAATGTCATCAAAGCGCATCACCAAATTATTCGACTTCTCAGCTACGTAAAGGTTGGCACCATCGTAAGTAATATCAACGGGATTTCCCAACATACTGTTTGGCCCAGCAATGCCGCGCACGGAAACATTGCCGTTAGCAGTACTGGCATTATTAACCACAAACAGTTGTCCGTCAGTTGCACTCATGGCACTGCCTACATCGGAAAGCAACAATGTATCGGAAGATTCAACATAGATTATTCCGTGCAAGTTGACTGATATCTTATTTCCCGACACATCGGAGGGTGTAATTACTCGTGTGGGGCCATTTGCACCTTGAGTCGCGGCATACCGATCGTATACGAGTACAGCACCATCAGTTGCTGCTACAAATAAGCGATCGCTATTAGGTTCGTAATCGACATCCCACGGACGGCGACCGCCAAGGTTGGTAGTTGCGAACACCGGCGCGACATCGCCTTGCGCTTGCGTGCTGAATGCCAGAATAGCTGGAGTTGTGGCATTATTTTCGGTGACAAACACCAGACCCAAATTATCGGCAACTTCCAAACCTTTCGGACTCACCAAACCTGTATTAGCACCAGTAATAGTCCGGTCTCTGGAGATACTTACTGTTTCGCCATCGCGACTGTTGGCGAGTCGATTCACAATTAAAACACCGCCGTTTGTGTCGTTGTTATCAAATGTGATGAAAGCATCTCCGGTTAAGTCAAAAGTGACGTTTTCCAAACTTGGTACTGCGTTGGATGTGTTAAATGCTGCCTGATTTTGTAGGTTGGTGGAAAGCTTGGCGACAAACTCGCTGGAACCTGTTGCTGGCGGATTACTGGTGACGACAAGAGAATCGATGATTGTTGCTGTAGTCTCGATATCCGTAACGCCGCGATTCATTCTTCCATCACTGAGTTCGGCGACCAAAGATTCCGGTTTAATTTCCGGAATGCTAACATCGGGAGCGATATCTCCGCTGGGGCCATCAAAAATATTTCGGTAAATTAGAAGTAGATCTTTTGCTTTCTCCGCTATCCGCACCTCGGTACCGTTGAGAATCATATCTACCGGATTGCCCATTTGGGTTGCTGGGCCTTCAATCGTGCGCGATGGTATGACATTGCCGTTGACCGCACTGGCGTTGTCTATTATATAGATACGTCCGTCAGTGTTGAAATTGGGACTTTGAGCTGCGGTCGCCGCACCAACGTCGGTGACAACTAATTTATTACGTCCGGGAGAATAGGCAATACCGTGCAAGTTGGTAGAAACTTTGTTTCCGGCAGCATTAACAGGAGTTATAGTGCGGGAGATCCCGCCACCACCGATATTTGTGCCATTTCCGATGTAGTTATCGAAAACGGACACATCTCCGTTAACTAAAGCGACGAACAGACGATCGCTCTCTTCATCGTAAGCAACATCCCAAGGATTTGCCGATAACGCCGTTACCGCCACAGGCGGTACATCACCACCGGCAGCAGTGCCAAACACTTTGAGATTTTGAGCGCCGTTATCTGCAACAATTGTAAATCCAGCCGTGTGCGCGATCGCAAATCCTTTGGGGTTGACAAGTTGCGTCTGCGCTCCCCGAATTTCTCGGTCTCTTATAATGGAAAATGCGTCGCCATCAGGTCGATCGCCAATTTGAGAAATAACGCGAATGCTACCAGCACCAGGCGTTACATCTCCCGCCTGATAAAGATTGCCGGCAATATCGAGCTCGACGCCTTCATTGTTTCCCGCCACAAACCGCTTTTGGATGGCGAAATTCGGATCGAAGCGATCGACATCTCCCACGTTAGCTGTGCCATTATTGGAAACGTAGATCGCAGCAGGATTGAGCAAAACATCGTTACCGTAGCGTCCTTCCAATACACCAAACTGGGCGTAATGTTGAAAAGCACTTCGGAATGCACCGCTATTAACAGCTGCTGCCACATCTGAGTATTGCTGTAAATAAAAACTGCTATTGAACTCTGCACTGGCAATACGCCCTTCGGCAGCACCAAAATCTAGATAATGTTTTATGCCTGTAAGCGAATCAATGCCGATCGATCCTGCCACATCCTGATTTTGTGTCAGATAAAAACTGTTGTCAAATAACTGACTGGGGTCGCGACCCTCAAATTGACCGCTACTTAAATAATGTGCGATCGCGCTTTGACCTGTTTGAACAAGTGCCGCTACATCCAGATTTTGTTCCAAATAATAACGAGTATCGAACAGTTGGCTGAAGTTTCGCGCCTCAAATTGACCTGATAACTCAAAATGTTCAAACGCACTTCTGAAAACACCTGTGTTAACTGCTGCTGCCACATCGGCATTTTGCTGTAGATAATACCTGTTGCTGAACAGCAAACTGGGGTCGCGACCTTCTATTTTACCGAAAGAATTAAAGTGTTGAAGCCCGCTACTAAAACTGCCTGCTATAACTGCGGCTGCTACATCTTGGTTTTGAGATAAGTAAAAACTTTCACTAAAAAACGGGCTTGTTTCCAGCATAATCGAGTTCCTAAGACATCCATAGCGAGCGCGATCGAACAAAACTTCTAGTTTTGCGATCGCAATTTATAAAATTATTTCGTATTGTAACAGATGGTTTTCTGTAATTTGTAGATAACGAAAATTTTTCTGGTATCTGCGTTTTTTTAGTTTTAAAATATAATTGATTAATTTCTACATCCATCGCAAGGTATATATTATAAATAATTAGTAAGACTACATCAATTATGTGAGATAAACCCAGCTTTAGATGTAGCAAGCTAGAATTGAGACTAGATAAATTTACTGAAATTAATAAGAAGGTAATACTCGATATAAAAAAATGATAGAACTGCAAGCATATTACCAGTTCAAAATCAAGGCTGACTGAAAAAACGGGTTTTAAGCCAGCAATTTCAAGCGGAATCATCCAAAAAATTGTGCCGAATTACAAGCTCAGTTCGAGCTTTGCAGAGTCAATCCAAAATCCACTCATCCAAAATCCACTCATTCAATAACCGAAAAAAACCACCAAAACAGATAGGCAAAATCTATAATTTATAAGGGTTATAAACAAATTGCCAATTTTTGACCGTAACTGACCATGACCACCTCTCCTCGCCGCTATCACATCACTACCTTCGGCTGCCAGATGAACAAAGCCGACTCCGAACGCATGGCTGGTATCCTGGAGGATATGGGTTTTGAGTGGTCGGAAGATCCCAACGATGCCAACGTCATTCTCTACAATACCTGCACAATTCGGGATAACGCCGAACATAAAGTTTATTCTCACTTGGGAAGACAGGCAAAGCGCAAGCAGGAACAACCCGACCTGACTCTGATATTGGCAGGTTGTGTCGCCCAACAGGAAGGGGAAGCGCTGCTGCGACGAGTGCCAGAGTTAGACTTGGTGATGGGGCCACAACACGCCAATCGCCTCAAAGATTTGCTCGAACAGGTATTGGAGGGCGATCGCGTCGTAGCCACAGAACCCGTTCATATTATGGAAGATATCACCAAACCGCGACGGGATAGCACCGTCACAGCTTGGGTGAACGTAATTTATGGCTGCAACGAACGCTGCACCTACTGTGTCGTTCCTAACGTGCGCGGTGTGGAACAATCGCGCACGCCAGAGGCAATTCGCGCCGAAATGGCAGAATTGGGGCGTCAGGGTTATAAGGAAGTAACTTTACTCGGTCAAAATATCGACGCCTACGGTCGAGATTTGCCGGGAGTAACGCCAGAAGGTCGTCACAAACACACCTTGACAGATTTGCTTTACTATGTAAGCGATGTACCGGGTATCGATCGCATTCGTTTTGCGACTTCCCATCCTCGTTATTTCACAGAACGCCTGATAAAAGCTTGTGCTGAATTACCGAAAGTGTGCGAGCATTTTCACATTCCCTTCCAATCTGGCGATAACGAAGTGCTGAAGGCGATGGGACGCGGTTACACCCAGGAGAAATATCGTCGCATCATCGATACAATTCGCGATTATATGCCGGATGCGTCGATTACCGCCGATGCGATCGTCGGTTTTCCGGGAGAAACAGAAGCACAATTTGAGAATACACTCAAATTAGTGGCAGATATTGGTTTTGACCAGTTGAACACAGCCGCTTATTCCCCTCGTCCGGGTACACCAGCAGCATTGTGGGAAAATCAACTCAGCGAAGAGGAGAAGGTCGATCGATTGCAGCGCCTCAATCACTTAGTTGGCATAAAAGCAGCTGAGCGATCGCAACGTTATTTCGATCGCATTGAAGAAGTGTTGGTAGAAGATCGAAACCCCAAAGATCCAACTCAAGTAATGGGGAGAACTCGCGGAAATCGCCTGACATTTTTCAGCAGCGATATCGCTCAACTGAAAGGTCAACTGGTACAAGTTAAAATCACGGAAGTCCGTCCTTTCAGTTTATCTGGCGAAATCGTTGAGGTAAGGCATCCCGTCACTGTGTGAAAATGTTCGGAAACCCAACTTCTGGTTATCATTTGATAACCAGAAAATTGATGGGATTGTGTGTTGAAATCGCTAGTTAAAATTTAACCGCAGATGTAGGCGAAGCCTTACCGTAGGGTACATAATTCTGCCCAGCTACTTATTGCAAGACTGGCGTACTATTTGTATCGAGATGAAGTGCGCGGTTAATATCTTCAATTCCGCCAAATCGATCGCCCAGATGAAAACGCGCTAGACCCCGATTCAGGTAAGCTGCACTGAGATTGGGATTTAGTAAAAGAGCTTGGTTAAAATCTTCGATCGCCTGCCTATTTTCTCCTACTCTATAGCGAGCAAATCCTCGGCTATTGTACGCTCTAGCATCCTTGGGATTGAGTTGCAATGCTTTGCTAAAATCTTCGATCGCTCCCTGTTTATCCCCTAAATCCGAGCGTACCAAACCTCGACTGACATAAGCTTCAGATAAGTTTGGATTTAATCGCAAAGCTTGATTAAAATCTTCTAAAGCTTGCTGGATATCGCCGCGATCGCGAAGAGCCAGCCCCCGGTTATTGTAAGCTGCGGCGTAATTAGGGTTAAGCTCAAGCGCTCGATCGAAATCTGCGATCGCTCTGTGATGGTCGCCAATAGAATAATAAGCTAAACCCCGATTATAATAAGCATTAGCTTTATTGGGATTAATATTTATAGCCTGAGTATAGTTTTCAATTGCTCCTCTACTATCTCCCATGAGAGCGCGAGCATTACCTCGATTATTGTATGCTTCGGCATCTTTGGGATTGATACCGAGGGTTTGATTATAATCTTCAACCGCTCCTTTGTTATCTCCCAACGAGTAGCGAGCAAAAGCTCGATTATAGTAAAGTTCTGCGAGAGTAGAATCCATTCCTAACGCTCGCTTAAAATCTTCAATCGCTCCTGTTGAGTCACCCAATTCAAAGCGAGCTAAACCTCGATTATTGTATGCTTCTACTAAATTTGGTTCGATGTTTAGAGCGCGATCGAAATCTTCGATTGCTCCTTTAGAGTCACCCACTTCAAACCGAGCCATACCGCGATTATTATAAGCTTCTGCTAAATTGGGGTCGATCCGCAAAGCTCGATCGTAATCTGCGATCGCTCCAGCAAAATCCCTCATATAAAAGCGAGCTACACCCCGGCTGATATAAGCTTTAACAAAATCAGGATTTAACTTTAAGGCTTGATTAAAGTCTTCAATCGCAGCTTCCTTATATGCCAAATCTAAATGAACTAGACCTCGGCTGATATAAATAATGGCACAGTTAGGATTCAGTTCTAAGGCTCGATTAAAGTCCTTTAGGGCTATGTGATATGCTCCTAAATTACGGTGGGCGTTACCTCGGTTGTTATAAGCTGCCACGCAGTTAGGATTGAGACCTAAAACTCGATCGAAGTCCTCTATCGCCCCTCGATCGTCTCCGAAGTCATACCGGACAAGCCCCCGATTGTAGTACGCTTTGACATTGTTCGGCTCAAGCCGCAAAATCTCATTGAATGTCTCAATGGCACCCTGGTAGTCCCCTCGCTCAGCCTTGTCAATACCTTCGTTCAAGCAGTTTTTAATAGTCATAGTTTACAATCCTGATTCAGCAATCGTTGATATGTCACCTTTTGGCTATTCGTGGGATTGCTAAAGCAATTCCACGAATAGCTTTACAAATTTGTATGGCGGGCCAAAAAAACTCGGTTTATATGAAAAACCGTCTTTGAACAGCTAAATATCTACTTTGTAGCCCTGTCTTGGGTAAGTCGCGATGGGAGAACCTCAAACTTGAGTAGATGTCTCTACTGCCTTCCGTACACCAGGGATGCCATTGTTTGCTTGTGCATTTGAGGCAAATTGAGGAAAATACTTTAATCGCTCAGGTTTACCCTGCCTATCTAATCCGTAAATATACCGTTAATGTTCCCTAAATTCACGGTTGACATATCATTCTTTACAAAATCTTTAACTATTATCTAGTTAGTTTCACGTAAGCTTTATATTCTCAATAACAAGTAGAGAACATACGCAAGTGCCATACTTAAATCTACTTGTAGGGTGTGTCACGCTTTAGTTATAGATCGATGAAAGGATGGTGCGTCAAACGTACCCTACTAATACCACCAGCTGCGTATGTCCTAAAGCATACACAAGTCCAGGAGCAGAAGTCGATCTCAATTTAAAATTTTCAACAGCCTTGAGGAGGAATTTCAACAAAAAGGCAAAAGAAAAGATAATTTTTGCCTGTCTCTTTTCTCTTTTGCCTTTTGAGTTTTGACTTTTAAGTTTTTGTTTTCGCCTATTCAGAAGCATCCTCAACGGAAAAGCTATAAATTTTTTGGGTTTCCAGATGGCTACAGACAGAAGAAGGCAACTGCTGCAAAGAGAATGTTTGCCGATCGAGCTGTATCTGCAAACCAGTCAGGGGGTCGCAACCCGGAGAAATCAGGAATTCCAAACGTTGTATATCGGGTAAAGCGGCTAATTTGTCAAGAATTTGCGCGATCGCTTGGACATAAGGATGGTTAGATTGCTCAAACCATCCCGGTGCTGCTAAATTGGGTTGATCGAAACCCAAGTGAACGGTAAGGGAAGGCTTGCCGAAGAGAGCGATCGCTACAGGTCGCGCTTCCTCCTGTAAAAGCAGATGAGATGTTGCCGCTAAATAGCGCAATTTCTCCAGCCGATCGTATCGTTCTTGTACAGAAGCAGCCTCATCTTTCCACTCGATCGCCACCGTTACCAGGTAAGTCTGCAACAGCATATGACCGAGTTTTTCCGCTTTAGTGGCGAGATAGCTAGAATTGTAAGGCGTCGCCTCGATCAACAACGGCACCCGATCGACCACTTCCAAACCGTAACCCTTCAAACCCGCAATTTTGCGAGGATTATTCGTAATCAAACGTATTTTTTTGACATTCAAATCATTGAGAATTTGCGCCCCTACCCCATAATTTCGCAGGTCGGCGGGAAAACCCAATCGCTCGTTTGCCTCCACCGTATCCAGACCCAAATCCTGCAAGGAGTATGCCTTCAACTTATTAATTAAACCAATTCCCCGACCTTCTTGGCGCAAATAGACCACCACCCCTCTACCCGCACTTTCGATCATCTTCAGTGCTGCCTGCAACTGCATCCGACAGTCGCAACGCAGAGAACCCAAAGCATCACCGGTCAGGCATTCCGAGTGCATCCGCACCATCACCGTTTGGTCTGGAAACTCGGCTGGGTCTCCTTTGACGATCGCGACGTGTTCGGAATTGTCCAAACTGTTGCGATAGGCATAAATTTGGAACTGACCGAATTGACTGGGTAATTGGGCTATAGTTTCGCGGCAGACAAATCGTTCGTGCTGGAGGCGATAACTAATTAAATCTGCAATGCTGATAATTTTAAGATGGTGAGCCTTCGCATACTCAATTAACTCCGGCAACCGCGCCATCGATCCATCAGGGTTTTGGATTTCGCAGATCACTCCCGCAGGATACAATCCTGCCATTCTCGCTAAATCGACACCCGCTTCCGTATGACCCGCTCGTTTCAGTACGCCCCCAACTCTAGCGCGGATCGGGAAGATGTGACCGGGACGGCGCAAGTCGTTGGGTTTGGTAGATGGGTTGATGGCTACCTGGATCGTGCGGGCCCGATCCTCGGCAGAGATGCCGGTAGTAACGCCCAGATGGGTAGCAGCATCGATGCTAACAGTGAACGCTGTCTGGTTGCTATCGGTGTTGTTGCTTACCATTAAAGGCAGGTCGAGTTCGTCGAGACGATCGCCCGTTAGCGCCAGACAAATCAGTCCCCGCGCATACACTGCCATAAAGTTAATCAAATCGGGCGTAGCGAACTGAGCCGCGCAGATCAAGTCTCCCTCGTTTTCGCGACTTTCGTCATCTACAACTACTACCGCTCGACCGGCCTTAATTTCTGCCAGAGCGGCTTCTATTGAGTCAAATTGAAAAGATTGAGTAGAGGCGTTTTGGGGCGATTCCACAGGTTAGCGATCGTAAACTTTTCTTAAAGCTTTTCATCTTTGATTGTAGCCCACTCCAGTTGATACCGAGTTGACAGCCGGTTTGACGATCGCACCAGGATCGAAACTTACTCCTTTCCCGCTCAAAGAATATGTATGCTTTGGGGGGAGTGGGGGAGCGGGAGAGTGGGGGAGAAAAGAACAACAGGTTACTTGCGATCGATCATCTTACGGCGGGAAGGGAGTAATTCCTAAAGTTACTCATAGTTGGTCGCGGCAATCAACTTGACAACGTGCTGGTTTTGTGATATGTTGGCCGCCATGCCGAAAACCAAGCGTCAAAATTATCTGGTTTGGAAACCACAGTCGATTCAAAACTGACCAGCCTGTAAAAAGGTCGAACGGGAGACCACGATTCGTTAAATAGGTTGAAAATAATGGATGAAAAATGACTAAAAGCTTCAAGAATAGTTGTTCAAAGCACGCATAGGGTGGGCTACACACTTTCTTGACGCTCTGGACAAGTAGGAAGCCTACTCCCTTGAAGAAAGCAGGAAGCAGACCCTCTAGAAGTTATGTATTTCTAGTTGAATGGTGAGACTTAAATAAGTTTAGCCAAGTTTTGTGTAGCAGCTACTTAACTACTACAATGCAACAAAAGTTCAAACGTTTTCTTCTAAACCAAAAAAGTACAAAGGTCAAGCATCATGGGTGATATGGGGCGCGTGCCCGTTGGGATTGTTGGCGCGTCAGGTTACGGCGGTGTCCAACTGGTAAGGCTCCTAAAGGAACATCCGGGAGTCGAACTGGTATATTTAGGCGGTGAAAGTAGTGCAGGGAAACCTTTTTCCGATCTGTACCCGCACCTGGGTCATCAAGTTGACCTGACGATCGAGCCGATAGATTTAGAACAAATAGCAGCTCGCTGTCAAGTTGTGTTTCTCTCTCTTCCCAATGGTTTAGCCTACAAGATGGCACCAACTTTGTTGGAGAAGGGTTGCAAAGTTTTGGATCTTTCAGCAGACTATCGATTTGCTGATATAGAAACTTATACAGCATGGTACGGAGGCGATCGCAACGACAAAGCAATCGCAGCATCAGCAATTTACGGTTTACCGGAACTGTATCGCGATCGCATCGCTTCTGCCCAGCTAGTGGGATGTCCCGGTTGCTATCCCACCGCTAGCTTGCTAGCGCTCTCTCCCCTGCTCAAACAAGGGTTAATTCTGCCAGAAACTGCGATCATCGATGCCAAATCGGGCACTTCTGGCGGTGGGAGACAAGCGAAAACCCATCTGCTGCTGGCAGAAGCAGATAACTCCTTGGGTGCCTATGGCGTCGCCCGCCACAGACATACCCCAGAAATCGAGCAAATCTGTAGCGACTTAGCCGGACATGAAGTTACGGTGCAATTTACTCCTCACCTAATTCCAATGGTGCGGGGGATATTGGCCACCGTTTACGCCACCCTTAGAGATCCGGGATTAGTGCGAGAAGATTTAATCACGATCTTCAATGCCTTCTATCGCAACGCTCCTTGGGTGAAAGTATTGGCAGGTGGTGTATATCCGCAAACTAAGTGGGCTTGCGGTACAAATCTCTGCTACATTGGCGTCGAAGTTGACCCCCGCACCGATCGCGTTATCGTCATGTCGGTAATAGATAATTTAATGAAAGGTCAGGCCGGCCAAGCTGTTCAGTGTATGAACCTGATGAGCGGTTGGGAAGAAACCTTGGGATTACCCCAAATGAGTTTTTATCCCTAATTAGGGGTTAGGGGTTAGGGGTTAGGGGTTAGGGGAAGAGGGAAGAGGGAAGAGGGAAGAGAGAGAGGGAAGAGGGAAAAGGGAAGAGGGAAAAGGGAAAAGATTTATTCTCCTGCTCTCCCGCTCCCCCACTCTCCCGCTCCCCCACTCCCTCTTCCCTAAGCCCTAATCCCGACGCCCTAGCCTTACTTTGGCCCTAACCCGACAGCGCCTGCGTAAAGGGCTTGGTCGCCTAATTCTTCCTCAATTCGCAGCAGTCGGTTGTATTTAGCTACACGTTCGCTGCGACAGAGGGAACCAGTTTTAATTTGACCGGCGCGAGTAGCTACAGCTAAGTCGGCTATGGTGGTATCTTCTGTTTCGCCAGAACGGTGACTGATGATCGATCGATAGCTGTTGCGAGTGGCCATATCGATCGTTTCCAAAGTTTCCGTTAAAGAGCCAATTTGATTGAGCTTAATCAAAATGGCATTACCGGCATTGGTTTCGATGCCTTTTCGCAACCGTGTGGGGTTGGTGACAAACAAGTCATCGCCGACTAGCTGGACGCTAGAACCTAACTTCTGGGTTAGCAAAGTCCAGTTTTGCCAGTCTTCTTCGTGCAGTCCATCTTCAATAGAAACAATCGGATACTGCCCAACCAGCTTAGCTAGATAATCGATGAACTCAGCGGGCGAGTGAGCTGCACCATCATAAACGTACTGGCCCTGTTTGTAGAATTCGCTGGCTGCTACATCTAGCGCCAAAGCAACTTCTTCTCCAGGTTTATAGCCAGCTTTCTCAATGGCAGCTACCAACAAATCCAAAGCCGCCTGATTCGATTCTAAGTTCGGTGCAAATCCACCTTCATCGCCTACTCCGGTCAGCAAACCTTTGTCGTGCAACACTTTGCTTAGGGAGGAAAACACTTCTGCACCCCAGCGTAAGGCTTCTCGGAAAGTAGGTGCGCCTACAGGCACAATCATGAATTCTTGAAAATCCACATTGTTGTCAGCGTGGGCACCACCGTTGATTACATTCATCAAGGGCACAGGTAACAGGTTAGCCAAAGGGCCACCCAAGTAGCGATATAGAGGCAGGGTCAGTGCAGCTGCACTGGCTTTCGCTGCTGCCAGGGAAACTGCCAAAATAGCATTTGCGCCCAGATTCGATTTATTTTGGGAACCATCTAAATCGATCATGGTGCGATCGATCAGTTCCTGGTTAACTGCATCGAGATCGATCAGTTCCGGGGCAATTTTTTCTTTGACATTTTCCACTGCGGTGAGAACTCCCTTGCCTCCGTAACGGCTTTTATCGCCGTCCCGCAGTTCGTGAGCTTCAAAAGTGCCGGTAGAAGCACCGCTGGGAACTTGGGCTAGTCCCATGACGCCGTTAATCAGATGGACTTCTGCTTCAACGGTAGGACGCCCGCGAGAGTCGAGAATTTCTCGCGCCTGAATAAATTCGATCGCAGTATCTAGTGTGTCGGTCATAATCAACCTTGTGATAGCGCTGATGAGAATTGGCTTGCGACGGGCAGCAGTGCTTTCGGATCGAGATGCACTCCTGCAAGCCCGATCGTTAAGCATAGATGCTCAACAGACTTTTCACACCCAGATTAAAAATGTCTGCGGATTTGGTTTGTGATTTTGTTAACAAAGCTGTGTAACTGGCGATAGACGAGGATACTGCGAGCCAACCCGTACAATAGAAAACAGTGAAAGCATTTGGAATTGGTTATGCGACTGCTACATACAATGCTGCGCGTCGGCAACCTGGAAGAATCCCTTAAGTTCTACACCCAAGTGCTGGGTATGAAGTTGCTGCGCCAAAAAGATTATCCAGATGGCAAGTTTACTCTGGCTTTTGTGGGATACGGCGACGAGTCTGACCACACGGTCTTAGAATTAACTTACAACTGGGGTACTGACAAGTACGATTTGGGCGATGCTTACGGTCATATTGCCATTGGCGTCGATGATATTTACGCTACCTGTGCAGAAATCAAGGCTCGTGGCGGTAAAGTAGTGCGGGAACCCGGGCCGATGAAACACGGTAGTACGGTAATTGCTTTTATCCAAGACCCCGATGACTACAAGATCGAACTGATTCAACTGGGTACTCAAGGCTCTGCCACCGAAAAGCAAAAATCTAAACAGGAACTGCTTACAAAGTAAAAAGAATAATGCTATCCTAAGAATAGACCTGGACCCATGCGGCCACAACGCCCAAACCTTGTCAGGACCGGAAGGTAGCAGCAATACGGGATGCTTGTAGCAGGCGTGGTATCCGGGTCGCCCTTTTTTAAGAGCGTTTTTTGGCTATGGCTGGTTTAGGAGATCTTGTCAAAAAAGCCTTTTACCTGGGAGTTGGTGTAGTTGCCACCGCAGGGGAAAGAGCGGGTATGACACTGGCTGAACTGAGAGAGCAAGCCCAAAAGCTGGCAGATGAAATGGTGGCGAAGGGTGAAATGACTACAGAGGACGCCCGACGCCTAGTAGACGAGATGGTAAACCGAGCCCAGCAACAGCAACCGATCGACTCATCATCGACGAGCAGCAAACCGTCTGAACCGCGTAGGATTGAAATTGTCGTAGAAGATGACGATGCCTCTGGAGGCGAGGGTCAGAATGTCGATGTTTTACGGCAACAAGTGATGTCATTACAAGACGAACTGCGCCGTCTGAAGCAAGATTAGTATCATTACAAAAGATGGATTGTTCGCACTGGCGATCGCAGTCTATGGCCGACTTTTTTGATTCAGCCTTCTGGCGTAGGTTGCCACTCAACAATCACTGATAATTTTGGATATCATGTTGAAATTAAAAGGCTTCTCTCGCTAATTTCTCTATTTATTTTGAGAGCCAGCCCAGCATAAACACTATGGAAGAATGGCAAAAAAATTTGGTTGAAATACTAGAGACAGTAGCTGATGAAGTGGAGCAATTCTTACTTGAAATGACTGAAACGCTAGAAACGTTTGCAGAATTTTCTGAAGAATTCGCTCATCAGTTGCACAGCACTATATCTGAAGATATCGAACGGTTTTTTAGCGAAATAGTCGATCCAATGCTGGGGGTTACTCCTCAGCTTGAAGACACATTATTTGATGAGGAATGGACAGTAAGCGATGCAGAAGATCCTTTGATAGCACAATATCCTGCCTGTGTTGGTTGTCGTAATTTCCACGGTCAATTTTATGGTGGAAATTTGCTTGTTTGTGGAATGCACCCTTATGGTTGGTCAGGCGAGAATTGTCCTGATTGGGAAGCAGGCGAAAACAGCGATAACGATTACAACCCACCATCTATTTTTTAGGTATCGATTATGACTAACTCTTCAGCTGACCCAGTTATTTCGTCGGAATCTGTAGTTATAGAGCAAAATTCACAGATAAAGTATGGGGAACGCCACATAGCAGAAGGAAAGTTGATTACTTTTCCAAATCCGCGTGTGGGGCGACGCTACAATATCAACGTTAGTTTGCCAGAGTTTACTTGTAAGTGTCCGTTTTCTGGCTATCCAGATTTTGCCACAATCCACATTAACTACGTTCCAGATGAAAAGGTGGTGGAGTTGAAGGCGCTGAAGTTATATATTAATAGTTATCGCGATCGCTACATTTCCCACGAAGAATCGGTTAATCAAATTTTGGATGACTTCGTTGCTGCTTGCGACCCCTTAGAAGTAACTGTCAAAGGAGATTTTTCTCCTCGCGGTAATGTTCATACAGTGATTGAGGTGCATCATCACAAATAATAAGGCTCAAAGTTAGTGCAACGCGGGAGAAGCGATCGACTGCTCTCCGATAAATGTAGCGAGTACAATATTATCTAACTGTAGAGTGCGTTTGGCACGGCTAACAAGGTCGAGTTTCAAAACAAATAATTTCTTTCTTGTGCCCGTAACCCACGAGCGCCAAATCTGTAACATTAACTAACATTTTTAATCATGAAGTTATAATATCAAAATTTTTGTTAGTTTACATCACCCATTCGGGTGACAATCGCCTTTTGACAGATAATTTGTTGTAGGGTGGGCATTGCCCACTCTAAGTTTTATTGTATCCACCTACTTATAGGTAATCGTCTGCAACAATCGCTTTTCTCACTTTTATATTGACCGACTCTAGAGACGTTTCATAAAACGTCTCTACAATGTTTAGCCCAAAAATTCAAGGCTTTAACAAACCCAGATTTACTATGACATCACCTTTTCGGGTGATAAATATCTACTCATTTGTATTTGTTGTGTCGAATTCAGCATTTAGTAAATTGCTGAAATTTTTTTGGCATTTTATCCGGATGGTTTATCGAGAGGTACGGATAACGCAGTAGAACAGTAACCAAGGACATCTACAATGCGCGTCTACACCTCTCTTATCCTATCTGGTTTGTTAGTTTCTGGGGTTGCAGCTAACAGTAAAGTTTTTGAAAATCGCCTTTCTGAAAATCAACAAAAATGTGACTCAGTTCAAGCTTTTGTTGCTGATGGGAAAAACCCAGATGATGATGACAGTCGCGGTAGCGGACGGCTCATCACACATCCCAATCATAATTTTTCTATAACTGAAGCTTTAGTAACAGAAGGAAAAAACCCAGATGATGATGACAGTCGCGGTAGCGGACGTCTGAACGCACATCCCAATAATAATTTGGCTATAACTGAAGCTTTAGTAGCAGAAGGAAAAAACCCAGATGATGATGACAGTCGCGGTAGCGGACGTCTGAATGCACATCCCAATAATAATTTGGCCATAACTGAAGCTTTAGTAGCAGATGAAAAAAAGCCAGATGATGATGACAGTCGCGGTAGCGGACGTTTCAGCACATATCTCAATACCAGTTTTGATGTGAATGAAGATTTAGTTGCGGCGGTTAAAAATCCACCCAACCGAAAAACCCGCACCGGACGCTTAAGCACAATTTTCAATCCTAATTCCAATTCGTCACAGGATTTAGTAGCTGCGGTCAAGAATCAGCCTAACCGAAAAATTCTTGGCAGCGGACGGTTCACGATCTAGCCCAATCTAAACGATGCTTAAATGTTGGGAAAGGTAAAGAATTAAAATCTCGTCACGATTCTCTACAACTTACGATTTTTAATTCCTAATATTTTAAGCTGTTGCTGCTTTCCAAGTACCGTGAAATCCCATAGGCACAATGCTGGGTAATCCCAGTTTGCACACAGGTTTATCATCCAGTCTTTCGCTATCAAATATCCAAACTTCGCTGCTGTTTGTGTTGCCATCAAACACAACGGTCAGTATCCAACCTCGCTCGGAATTGATGGCATCCGGAGCATAAATGGGTTCCATAGGATAGCGATTTTCGCCTAGATCGGCTTCTGTGAGAGTGCTAGTTTGATTGTCGAAACGTGCGATCGCACCATACATTTCTCTAGCAGTATCGACATCTTGCCGTTGCAAGGACAGATAAGTAAAGCGCGAAGCTTTGCCGATGTGGGATGGCGGTACAAGTGGGAATTCGCAATCTCGGTCTAACAATTCCTCAGATGTCTTTACCTTAGCAGTTTTGGGGTCGAGATGGACTTGCCACAAAGTTGATTTAGCGGGAGTTTGCATTTGTCCGCTTGCTACTTCCTTCAAACGTTGGTTTGTTTGAAAGTCTGGATAACGGACAAAATCTATCACAGCTAAATTGTTAGCATCTACGTAACCGTTAGCAAAATGCCACTGATACCAAGGTTCCGTTTCCCCACGGCTAACTAAAGATAGATTTTCGCGATCGAAAACTAAAATTTGGGTTCCCAGCTTGGGTTTCCACTGCATTGCTTCGCTGAAGCTGTACAAACCGATCGCAGCTGGAAGTAAGTTAACCCGTACTGGCGGAACGAAGAAAACAAGATATTGCCCAGCCATGACAAAATCATGCAATAGGGGAATTCCATCCACAGTGATTGACTGCTTTTGCACAATCTTGCCTGTGCGATCGCTCTTATATATATTGAGTTTGGAATTAACTCCGGGAGTGATACCAAAGTTAAAAATTTCCCCTGTTTGCGCGTCCCATTTGGGATGTGCAGAATAAGGCAACTCACCACTGAGTCCGGATAAATCGTCCAATCCCCTAGTTTGCAAAGTTTGCAAGTCTAAAGCGTGCGGTTTTCCGCCTTCCCAAAGTGCTAACAGCTTATCGCTTAAGGCTAAGACGGAGGTATTAGCGCTATTTTTTACCGGTCTGAACCATTGATTCCAGATTGGCCCAGGTGCGGTCATGCCATAGTTTCCGTAGAGGTATCTATCCGCTTGAGATTCCGCTAGATATCCATCTGTTCGCACATAACGATAGACGCCTGTAGCCTTACCATCGCTGAAGTTGACGGCGAGGATAGCACCATCGCCATCAAACCAGTGTCCCACGCGATCGCCTCCTCGTGCCAACCGTGCTGGGCCATTGCGATAAAGAGTGCCGTGCAAACTTTCTGGTATTTTGCCAAAAAGAAGTGGCAGGGAAGTGAGGGGAAATTCTTTAGCCGGTTGGGAGAAAGCTTTTGCCCAAGCTTTTGGCGTTGATAGTAACTCAGATGTTTTCATATTGGATATTGGTAATGGGCGGCAAATAAATTAAAAATTCTATTTTCACAATACTTCATCTTTAATCACTTCTAGATAACTTTTACCAAATTTTTTATCTGGTTCCAAATAGTTACCTTCTGCCCATTCGTTCCAAGACCTAATGAAGATAATCCTTTTTTCTCTGGCGTTATTTTCCACCTTTGAGAGTGCTTCTTTAAGGTGAATACGGAATAACTCTGGCGTAGAATCGTGAAACACCACACCATTTACACCACTCCTGGGTGTATTATCCCAATTAGGAAAAATACAAGGATAGTGTTCAAATGTTACTGCTTGTTTCAAAAAAGCATTTTTAATACCTTCAGCGTAAGCACAAACTATCGGAACTTTTCTATTTATTTTAGGTATTTTTTTAGTCAACACAGAATTTATCTTAGTGTAATACTTATCAAAAATAGTACTTTTTGGGAAAAATTGCGGTGCTATTAATTTGGGCGAAACAGCACGGGAAAAATCCGGATTGATAATGATAGAAGCGTCAAAGCCATTTAGCTCTGGAACCCAGGATGGGTCAAAAACAACGCCCATAAAATATAAACCTTTTAAACCGGATTTCATGGCTAATTCTCGCCAATAATCGGTAAACAATTTTGGCTCGGGCAATTTTTTCGGACGGTAAATGATGAAGAGTGGCTTGCCATCAATTTTAATGTAACGAGGATCGGAAAAAGCCTCTAAAACTGTATAAAAATGAGCTTCATAGTCTGACAAACCAGGATATGTCTGTGCCATTAATATTTTGTCGGGACTACCGTGCCAAATACCACTCCAGGTTTCATTTGCCCATCCCAAACAAAAAGGAAAATTTGGTTCGCCCGACTTTAAAACTTCATTAAATGGCCTTTCAAGCAAACGCTTGCCGGCAAACCAATAATGCCAATAACAAAAACCTTCTATTCCGTAATTTTTCGCCATTTCTGCCTGCGCTTGGCGAGTTTCTGGTACGCGCAAGTCATAAAAACCTAAATCTGCTGGAATATGTGGTTGGTAATGACCGGGATATAATGGTTTGGCCTTAGCAACATTTGTCCATTCAGTAAATCCTTTACCCCACCATTCATCGTTTTCTGGAATCGGATGAAACTGGGGAAGGTAAAAAGCAATCAGACGAGCTTTTGGAGATTGTAAGTCCATTTTTTTCTACCGCACTTAGTATCGTCAGACTTGTGGTATAAACCTCTTATTTCTAGCACACTAAGTACGGTAGCTCGGAATATTCCTATGCCCGTCTGGGTTACTACGTTTTTATTGGACTCCTACATTCCGTAAGACTCCATCGATTTTGTCAGCTGTTTGCGTTTTACCCTGAGATCTGTATAAGTCGCTAGCTTGCTTTAAAGTAGCGATCGCCTCTTCTACCTTAACCTGGCTGGCGAGGGCAACTCCCAAGTTATGGTGCGCTTCTGCGTACTGGGGATTAATGCGAATAGCTTCTTCCCACATGGATATCGCTTTTGTCAGGTTATTTTGCTTGTACAGAGCAACTCCCAAATTATTGTAAGCTTCTGCATCTTCGGGAGCGAGGGTGATTGCTTTTCGCAATTCAGATATCGCTTCCTCTAATTTGCCTTGATCTGTTAGATCGGTTCCCAGGTTAATATGAGCTGTAACATTTTTGGGATTGATGCGAATAGCTTCTCTGTAAGCTGCGATCGCTTCCGATGTTTTGCCTACGTTTCTCAGCGCTACTCCTAAATTATAGTTAGCTTCTGCATGGTTGGGATTGACGCGAATAGCTTCTCTGTAAGCTGCTATTGCTTCCTGGGTCTGACCTTGAGCTTGGAGAGATACCCCCAGGTTATAATGAGCTTGTGCTAAGTCGGGATAGATGCGAAGTGCTTGCCTGGTTTGCTCGATCGCTTCTGGCAATTTGCCTTGTTGCTTGAGAATCAGCCCCAAGTTAGCATGAGCTTCGGCATAATTAGCATCCATTTCGATCGCTTTGCGAAAAGCTACTTCTGCATCCTTGATGTTTCCCTGTTTATAGTTGGTTACCCCTTGATAGTAGTAAGCGATCGCGTTTTCCTTGTGACCGATCGCTTCTTGAATCGCCGCTACAGCCACTTTAGGATTCCCCGACTCTTGCTCTACCAATGCCAATCCCAGTTTGGCTTCTTGCAGTCCGGGGTTCAAATTTATCGCTTTTTGGTGAAATTTGCGAGCTTTATCCACATCTCCCAGGCGACGGTACGCTTCTCCTAAATTAGTGTACCCGTCTGCATAATTGGCGTCTTGGCCAATTTGAAAGGTATAGCACTCGATTTTTTTCTGTAGTGCTGCTTTTTCTTGGTCGCTCAGAGCAGTTTTTCTGAGGAAATCTGCCTGGGGGTCGTTGACCAAAAATCCACCGCAATCTTCTAGTACGGTGACGGCCATCCTCTTTGACGACGAGGATGAGGGAGTAAAATACAGATAGGTGGCGATGCCAGTACCAAGGATAGCTACGATACCGGCGGCAATACCAATCCGAGTAGACGCTTTATTAAGTGGTAACATCTGCGATCGCGGCTATTGGGAGAATTAGCCTCTTAGTTTACCTCAAACTGTAAGATCGCGCTCAAATATTGCGTGCGATCGTGCTAATAATAGCATCCGATCCGCTATTCGCCAGCTCTACAATTACCCAGATGGTCTTTGGGAATAGGGGTATGGCACATAGGGGGATAATCTAAGCCGATTTGGGTAATTTTTTTATTTTGGTAAAATTTTTATTTTTCTAGTCAGAAAGTATGAAGCCCCTCCCCGTCAATGGAGAGGGGGTTGGCCTTGCTACCAATTAGACCAAAATAATCTAAACTAATGCTGCCGATGCTTTCAAAGCAAAAATTTTCTCGATCGCATCTTCCACGACTTTATCGGGAGTAGAAGCACCGGAGGTAATTCCCACTACAATTTTGCCTTCTGGTAACCAATTTTCTTTTACCTCTAAATTACCGTGCAACAGTTTATGCTCAACCCGATTTCCTGGCAAAATACGTTCGGCGCTATCGATATGATAGGAAGGAATTCCGCGCTCGCTGGCAATTTGCTGTAATTGCGTGGTGTTGGAAGAATTGAACCCACCAATAACTACGATTAAATCGAGGCTTTCTTGCACAAGATTTAACATAGCATCTTGACGCTCTTGCGTAGCATCGCAAATTGTGTTAAAGCTTTGGAAATGATCGTTTAATTTGTCAGGGCCGTACTTTCTCATCATCGTCCGCTCAAACAGTTTGCCAATCTGTTCGGTTTCGCTTTTGAGCATAGTAGTTTGGTTGGCAATACCGATATGCTCTAAATCGATATCCGGATCGAATCCTTTTGAGAAAGCACGACTGAATTTAGCCAGGAATTCATCGCGATTGCCACCGTTAAGAATATAGTTGGCAACATATTCTGCCTCTTTCATATCTAAAACGATGAGATATTTATTAGCAAAAGAACTGGTGGCGATCGTTTCTTCGTGTTTGTACTTGCCGTGGATGATGGAAGTGTAATTCTTTTTCTTGTGTTTCTCAACAGTATTCCAAACTTTAGACACCCAAGGGCAAGTAGTATCTACTATTTTGGAACCTTTGTCGTTAAGCAGCTGCATTTCTTGGACGCTGGCACCGAATGCGGGTAAAATCACGACATCATCGGCACTAACGCAGGAAAAGTCCTTTTTACCTTCCACAACGGGAATGAACTGCACCTGCATCTCCTGCAATCTTTGGTTTACAGAAGGGTTGTGAATAATCTCGTTAGTAACCCAAATGCGTTCGGTGGGGAAATGTTGGCGGGTTTCGTAAGCCATCGCTACAGCTCGTTCCACACCCCAGCAAAAGCCAAATGCCTCCGCTAGCCGGATGGTAACGTCACCCCGTTGCAGGCTGTAGTTATTATCGCGGATTTGCTGAATTAGATTGCTTTGATATTCGGATTTGAGAACATCAGCAACTTCGTCTTGATGACCGAATCCTTTGCGGTGGTAGTTCTCCGATTGTTGGAGCGATCGTTTGAAGGCTTTTGTATCCATTGGCGTTTTTTCTGATAATCCATATCCAGCTGTTATCAGACTACCACTGAAGAAAGGGCGTCGGGGCTAGGGGGCAGGGCGTCGGGGAAGAGAAGCATTAGGTGTTGGTGGCTGAAGTTGTGTTTGGCTGTAGAGTATCAAAGCGGAACGCCAAACTAGGTAGCCTTGACGACTCAGGTGTAATCCATCTGTAGTCAGTTCGAGGCGGAGATTGCCGCGATCGTCAGTAAAGAGGGGATATAAATCGAAGTACTTGGCATTTTCTTCTTGAGCGATCCTCTCAAGTTCTTGGTTAAGCGAACGAATGCGATCGGCAGGAATGGCAAGTAAGCGATCGCGTCCCTCCCAAGTTGACTCTTCCCCCCCGTGCGGCAAAATCGACTGCACTACAATTTGCGCTTGGGGGTGAACCCGCCGCAGACGCCGCACAATTAAACGATAGCTCCATAAAATGTCTTCGTCTGACACCCCGCGAATCAAGTCATTGATGCCAATCATGACAAAAATAGTCTCAGGGTGGGTGCGGTCAAACAAATCTAATCTCCGCAGCAGCCCAGCGGAAACTTCCCCGGAAATCCCCTGATTTAGCCAGCTTTTACCGAGAGGTAATAAATCTGGCGGGAACCACAAACTCAAGGAATCCCCAGCCAAGATGTTTAAATGCTGGGGCGGTTTATCGGCTACTACTTTTGCTTCCTGTGCCAGGATACTCACCCACTTTTGATAGCTGAGGCGATGGCGCTGCCCCAACCCAGAGGAGGATGCAGGTAATTCGCGCATCAGGTTTTCTCGCGTTGTCGTGGCATTGAGGCGGGATTCTATGGGCGACCAGTAATCCCGCAGCAGCCAGACTAGCAGCAGCATTAATAACCCATTAGCAGCGAGGGATAAAATCGCCCAGTTAGGATAGGTTTTCCAGCGATGGGGCACTCGATCGAATTTAACTGATAAAAACCTTACGGAAAGTATGGAAATCGGTCTTGAGACAAGAACCTATTTTACCTGACTTAGGTCAGGTTTCATTGAATATTTTTAACACATATCAGTGATTGTTCATGGTTCATAGCTTACTTTTGCGTTTTCGCGGCTATGAACCCTGAACTGCAAACTCTTTCCCAAAAGGAGAAGCACGGCTACTCGTTTTTAAAACTTAGCCCCGAAGCAAACTCTTCTCCGTAACCTTCTTCGCCGTGTTCGTTGATATCCAACCCTTGCTCTTCGACGATCGGCTTGACACGCAAAGCCATAACTGCCCCCAAAGCTTTGAGGATGATCAATGTGCCGATCGCTGCAAAAACGTAGGTTGCCGCCACACCAACGAATTGCTTCCACAATAGCTCTGGATGGCCTGCAAGTAAGCCATCGGCTCCACCTGAGTTAATCAGTTTGTTGGCGAAAACGCCTGTCAGAAGAGCGCCTACTGTACCGCCGACACCGTGGACGGCATAAGTGTCGAGAGAATCGTCAAATTGCAATTTAGCCTTGAGGCTAACAGAATAGAAACAGCAAAGAGAGGTGATCGAACCGATCAAAATAGCTGCAATGGGAGAAACGAATCCTGCTGCTGGGGTGATGCCTACGAGTCCGGCGAGGAAGCCGGTGGCAATGCCGATCGCAGTTGGCTTACCTCGAAGTACCCATTCCACAATTATCCAGGTCAGACCGGCAGCTGCTGCTGCTACGGTTGTAGCTACAGAAGCAACGGCTGCCAGACCGGAGGCTCCGCCGGCACTACCGCCGTTAAAGCCAAGCCAACCAAACCAAAGCAAGCCGATTCCCAGTAAGACATAAGGGACGTTGTGAGGTGCTGCCGGTTGTGTCGGGTAGGTTTTGCGGGGGCCAAGAATGTAGACTGCGACCAAAGCGGAAACACCGGAACTGATGTGTACAACTGTACCGCCGGCAAAGTCTAATGCTCCCAAGTCTAGGAGCCAGCCACCTTTACCCCAAACCCAGTGAGCTAGGGGAGAGTAGATAAAGGTAGACCAAAGCAATATAAACCAGAAATATGCTTTGAAACTCATCCGCTCAACGATCGCACCCGAAATCAAGGCGGGTGTGATGATGGCGAACATCATGTTGTAAAGCATGAAAAGTTGATGCGGAATCGTGCTGGCATAGCCGATCGCGCTTGGTTTGTCGAACTCAACGCCGCTTAAAAATGCCCATTTCAAGCTACCGATGAACGGATTGGCAGTAAAAGCAGGATCTTGTCCTGGGTTGATGGTATTTGGTGCAAAGGCGAGACTGTAGCCCCACAGCGCCCAGGTAACGCCGACAACTGCCATGAGGATCAAGCTCATCATCATGGTGTTGAGGACGTTGCGCGATCGCACCAATCCTCCATAGAAAAATGCCAATCCGGGCGTCATTAACAACACGAGACCGGTGGAAATCAACATCCAGGCTGTGTCACCAAAATCGATCGCAGGCTGTGCAGTAGCAGCACCAGAAGCTTCTTGGCTGGAAGCATCCGGTGTGGGGACGACAGGTAATGGAGCTACTTCTGCTGGTGAAGCTGTTGGGGATGGAGATATTTCACTTGTAGGACTTGGGCTGGCAGCATCTGTGGGGGAAACCGTAGGCGATGGTGATGCTTCCGGCGAACCCGTGGGCGATGGTGACGCTTCTGGCGAACCCGTAGGCGATGGTGATGCTTCCGGCGAACCCGTAGGCGATGGCGATGCTTCCGGACTAGATAGCGTAGGAGAAGGACTTGCTAAAGGTGATGCGTCCTGGGCAAATGTGTTTTCCACCATTAACCCAAAAAATAGACACACCGAGATTAAGCAAGCAATGAGAAACTTTTTTAACACTTGTTTGTTCCCTTCAATATCGAAGAGTTGGCAGAAATGAATTCAATTGAACGAACTTTAAGTATCAGCTTTCTGTATTGTGTTATACAGATTTTTACCCTAAAATATGTAATGTGAGGGAGCGAATTGAGCGGGTAAAAATCACCAGATCTTTGTCTGTAAAGCTTAGATTCCAAGCGTTTGGAAATTGAGAGTTGCTGTAACTGAAAATTAGTTGCAGCCTAAAAAAATATCTGCCCTAAGTTCATCTCAAATAAACTTTAGAACTCAGGACAGAGTAGCTTCAGTCAAATTTGCGACAATATAAGCTGCAAATTAACTTTAAGCTCGAACTAGAAACCAGTGGTGAAGTTACCGGGCTTAGAGATACCGCGATCGCCAGCAGCTTGTATATTACTACCGCGTGCTTCTTTGAGAAAACCGCTGTAAGCTTCCATACCGTGTTCGCCAATATCCAAGCCGACGACTTCTTCTTCTGGAGTTACTCGGATACCAAGGGTGGACTTCAGCGCCAACCAGAAGATCGTGCTGACCAGAACTGTTATACCTCCCACAGAGAGAATGCCAACTACTTGAGGAATCACCTGCGTCAAGCCGCCACCCAGGAGTAAACCTTTGGCAGGGCCACTCGTGTACCAAGAGTAAACGTCAGGGCCAACGCTAAACAAACCAACAGCTAGGGTTCCCCACACACCGCAAACGAGGTGAACTGAGGTAGCGCCCACAGGGTCATCAATTTTAATTCTGTCGAAGAACGTGACTGAGAAAACTACGATTACTCCGGCTACTAAACCAATGATGAAAGCGCTGCCAACGTTAACGTAAGCGCAAGATGCTGTAATCGCAACTAAACCAGCCAAAATGCCGTTGATAATCATGGAAAGGTCTGGCTTGCCCAGGTACAGCCAAGCGACAGTTGTGGCGACAACTCCACCAACAGCACCGGCCATGTTAGTTGTGAGCGCAATATGAGTAATGGCATTAGCATCAGCAGCCATTGTCGATCCGGGGTTGAAGCCAAACCAGCCCAACCACAATATTAAGCAACCTAAAGTGGCGATACTCATGTTATGACCGGGCATAGCATAGCTTTGCCCATCTTGATATTTACCCAGCCGTGGGCCTAAAAAAGCAGCTCCCATGAGCGCTGCCCAGCCACCAACCGAGTGAACTACGGTTGAACCGGCAAAGTCGTAGAAACCCATTTTTGCCAGCCAGCCACCGCCCCAAATCCAGTGTCCGGTAATGGGGTAGGCAATACCCACAAGTAAGACGCTGAAGATTAAGAAGTCAACGAACTTAATTCTTTCAGCAACGGCTCCAGAAACGATCGTTGCTGCTGTGCCGGCAAATACTAACTGGAACAAAAATTTGGCAGAAAGGGGTACGCCAGTCCAGTTGAGCGAGCTGAAGATACCTTGATAAGCATCTCCTGTGGCGGGACTGTTATCTGCTCCGCTGAGGAAAAAGCCACCGCTGATGCCGATGAAACCATTGCCATTGCTAAACATCAGACCAAAACCAATTGCCCAGAACGCAATGGTAGAAAGGGCAAAGACAATCAGGTTTTTAGCTAATACATTGACGGCGTTTTTCTCGCGGCAGAAGCCTGTTTCTAACATACAGAAACCGGCGTTCATAAAAAACACTAAAAAAGCGGCGATCGCAACCCATAGAGTATCTAAAGCCACCTTCAATTCGGCTGTTGTTGGCCCAGATGCGGCGGGAGCATCTTGGGCTACGGCTACGTAACCCCATGTCAGCACGACCAAAGTTGCCAGGGGAATGCAGGCTTGCCAACTGGGAGACAGTCGCTTGATGGCTATTTGCAACTGTTTGAACATTTTGGCATTTCCGGAAAGGTGAAATTGCCAATTGGAAAAAAATTTCCTTGTTTTAGTTCTCGATCTCTTCTTTTTGAGCATGAGTTTAGACACGATCTCTGTACTATCTTTGATTGAACGAAACACAACCAACCGTTTAGTCCGAATTGCCGCTTACCAATGAATTTGAAGTTAGTGTAAATACAATACGGCACAAACGCAGTAGATTACTCAACTTGGGATTAAATTCCCTATTAACATCTCAAAAGAATGCTATTTACCCCTGCAAGTGCTAAGATTTTCCATTCCATTTAAAAAATATTTCTGTATCAAATAATACTTTTTCTTCCGATCGGGCTACAAATCTGCGAGCTTCTGGTTTGACTCTGCGGTACGAATGTCTGGAGTAAAAAAGCCATTTGTGTCTCAGAATAATTTTTATGTGAATTAAATTATTGTGAATAATTGTCAATAAATACAATTAAAATCGAGCGATTGACAAGATGCGATCGACCCAAACATAGAGTGTTGCGATCGAAGTGGGTACTTTAGTCGATCTTCTACGACAAACACCATTTTTTTCCAAAGCAAAACTTTTCTGTCTGGCTGCACTGCCATACAGACTTTCTATATAAATAGAATATATCTTAAGATAGAGATTAATATAGATTGAAAGTAAATTTACCAGGCTAGGCTTATGATATGTAGTCGCGATCGAGAAAACAACTTCCTGACGGCGGAAAACCTTGAGCTTCCCGGTAGCCCCATATCGCTTAATTCGAGATTTTATATTGAGCGGCCTCCCACTGAAGCTCTCGTCTATACAGAAATATCCAAGCCTGGTAGTTTAATCCGCATTCGAGCGCCTAGAAAAATGGGGAAAAGTTCCCTAATGCTGCGCCTGCTTAACCAAGCTGCCACTTTAGGCTACTGTACAGCCACAATCGATTTTCAGCAGGCTGAAACCGCGATTTTTGAGAGTTCCGACAAATTCTTGCGCTGGATGTGCAGTAACCTGGCACGGCAGTTAAAACTAGCACCCAGCCTGGATGAGTACTGGGACGAAGGTATGGGTAGCAAAGTCAGCTGCACCATTTATTTGGAAGGATATTTGTTAGGACAAATTAATGCTCCGTTAGTGTTAGCGCTTAATGAAGTCAATCGGCTATTTGAATACCCGGATATTGCCCAAGATTTTTTTTCACTCTTGCGCTTTTGGCACGAACAAGCTAGAACAGTAGAAGTTTGGCAGCAACTTCGATTAGTTTTAGTACATTCCACAGAAATATATGCTTCTTTAAGCATTAATCAATCACCATTTAATGTAGGATTAACTCTAAAATTACAAGAATTTACAGATGAGCAAGCTCAAGATTTATCACAACGCTTCCAACTAAATTTGAGCAAAAATCAAATTCAGCAATTAACCAAGATGGTGGGAGGACATCCCTATTTAGTGCATATGGCTTTTTATAATCTTTGTTGTTATAAAGGCACGTTAGAAAAGTTGTTGCAAGAAGCTCCTACTTACACTGGTATTTATAGCGATCATTTACGAAACCTCTGGTTGACAGTAGAAAAACAATCGGAATTGGCAGCAGCACTGCAAGAGGTCATCGAAACCGAAGCTAGTATTGAATTAGAGCCTTTGATTTCCTATCAGTTAGAGCGACTGGGCTTAATTAAGTTGGAGGGCAATAATTGTATTGTATCCTGCGATTTATATCGGCTTTATTTTCGGCAATTAAATTTAGCAAACAAAAATAAAACCGTACTTAGGATCGAAGAATTGCAACAAGAAAATCAAAAGTTACAAAGTTTAATGTATCTAGATACTGTGACTCAGGTTGCCAATCGCCTTAAGTTCGATTGGGAATTTATCAGCAAATTTTACAAGGCACAGAAGTTACAGCGAATGATAGCCAAGAACATACAGAATTAATTTTATCAGGCTTAATTGTCAAATATCAAGGTTATTTAAAAGTCAAAAATCCAATTTATGCCAGTGTATTTAATCAGGTATGGGTTGCCTCAGAATTGGGTAAATTGCGTCCCTATTCGCAAACCTTTGATGCCTGGATAGCTTCTCAACAAACCGATGAATCGCGGTTATTGAGAGGACAAGCCTTAAAAGATGCTCAAATTTGGTCGCAAGGAAAAAGTTTAAGTGATTTAGATTATCAATTTTTAGCTGCTTCAGTTGAATTTGACAGTAGAGAAGTACAACTAGCTTTAGAAGTAGAACGCTCTAAAGCTATTGAAGCACAATTGAAAGAGCAACAACAAAAAGCCAAATTACAAAAAATATTTTTAGGGACGATAAGTGTTGCTTTACTCATTTCTTCGGGGTTGGGATTATTCGCATTTATACAATACGGAAAAGCCCGAATTAGTGACAGAGAAGCCAGAATTAGTGAAATCAAGGCGTTAGCATCATCTTCGGAAGGATTATTTGTATCACATCGCGAGTTAGATGCAATGATTGATGCCATTAAAGCTAAACGTCGCCTGCAAAACTTAAAAAATATTGATGTAAAAACGATTGAAAGTGTAGAAAATGCCTTGAATCAAACAGTTTATTCCAACAATGAATATAATCGTTTGATTGGGCACAAAGGCAGCGTTTTAAGCGTGGATATCAGTCCAGATAATCAATTAATTGTTACTGGTAGTAATGATAAAACTGTTAAAATTTGGAAACTAGACGGCACACTATTACAGACATTAAAGCATACAGCAACTGTCCATCGTGTTGCTTTCAGCCCTGACAGTCGTATGATTGTTTCTGGCAGTTTAGATGGGAGTCTTAAACTTTGGGGCGTTGATGGTAAGTTAATTAAAAATATTCCCGCGCATCAAAGTGCAGTTTGGGGAGTAGCTTTTAGCCCTGATGGTAAACTGATTGCTTCTGCTAGTGGGGATGGAACTGTCAAATTATGGAAATTAAACGGTAAACTCCATCAAGCTTTAAGAGGTCATCAAAAAAGTGTGTGGAGTGTTGCCTTTAGCCCTAATAGCCAGATGGTTGCTTCGGCTGGATTTGATTCTACAGTTAAACTGTGGAGTATTGACGGTACTTTACTGAAAACCCTAGAAGGACACAAAAATGCTGTCTGGGATGTGGCATTTTGTCCATCACAGAATTTATTAGTTTCTGTCAGTGCTGATTACACTGCCAAAATATGGCAAACTGACGGCAAGTTAGTTAAAACTCTCAAAACCGATAATTCTATTGTGGGCGTTGACTGTAAAGGTGAATATATTGCTACCAGTGGTAGAGATAATTTCGTAAAAATCTGGAAAATAAATGGCACTTTTATTAGGAATTTAAAGCAACATCAAGCTATTGTGAGAGATGTAGCATTGAGTACTAATGGTCTTATAGCTGCTTCTGCTAGTGATGATGGAAAAGTTAAACTCTGGAAACGCAATAAATATCTCTTAAAACCACTATACGTCCATAAAGACACGATTTGGGATTTAGCTACCAGTAAAGATGGTAAACTATTTGCCTCAGTAAGTGGTGATGATACAATAAAATTATGGAGTACTAATGGCTTACTTCAAAAAAGTATTACGCAAAAAGAATTTAAGGGTAGGACGTTGACTTTTAGTACCGATAGTAGGATTATACTGGCAGGTGATATTAACTATATCCAAATTTGGAATTTAAAAAACACTAATGATAAATTAAAGGTAAAATTGTTAAAAATTTTCCCAGGAAATAATGTAAATCTTTTTGCAATTGCAGTGACTCCAGATCGCAAAATGATTGCCTCTGGAGGAGATAATAAAATGATTAAATTATGGGATTTTCAGGGAAATTTGTTAACCAGTTTTTTCGCACATAATGAAAGGATCTGGAAGTTAGGCTTTAGTTCTGATGGTAAATTTATCGCCTCCGCCAGCGAAGATGGTACGGTAAAAATCTGGCACAAAGATGGCAAGCTAGTAAGAACACTCAGACATAATGGTGCTGTGTGGGGAATGGCTTTTAGTCCGCAAGGGAATCTAATTGTTACTGCCAGTCGAGATGATACTTTAAATTTTTGGCGATTAGACGGAAAACTCTTAAAAAGAGTATCAGGAAAAAGTAACGGTTTAACGCGAGTTACCTTTAGTCCAGATGGTAAAACAATTGCTACTGGAGGAGTTGACAATACGGTAAAATTATGGAGCATCACAGGAGAGTTACTGCATACTTTACCGGGACATGAAGGTATGGTAATTAGTCTGGATTTTACTGCGGATGGTAATTTTTTGGTTTCTGGCGGAGATGATGGCTTGATTATTATTTGGGATTTAAAGCAAATTCGTACTCTCAATAACCTCGATTATGCTTGTAATTGGGTAAGAGATTATTTACGAACAAATGTGGGAGTAGAGGAGAGCGATCGTCATTTGTGCGATCGCATAGCCAAACCATAGACTTACACGAATGATTGCAAGAGGGTTTTCATAGTAATTCCCCAATATCCGTAAATTTTTCGATTAGTTTTAAGGCATTTTATCCAAATACTGCTTGTAGCCTATTTCATCTAGTTGCGCTTGTTTTTGTAATACCGATTCTGCTAGACTTTGACGATATTGCTGAACTTTTTCTAGCAATTCTGACTGATGGCTAGCTAAGATTTGTACTGCTAAAAGTCCCGCGTTTTTGGCGTTACCGATCGCAACTGTTGCGACGGGAATTCCGGCTGGCATTTGTACGATCGAATATAGGGAATCCACACCTTGCAAGTGGCGACTGGCGACAGGTACGCCAATCACGGGTAAGGGTGTCAGGGAAGCAACCATACCGGGTAGGTGTGCCGCACCGCCCGCACCGGCGATAATCACTTTGATGCCTCGCTGGTGAGCGCTTTTGGCGTATTCTACCATGCGATCGGGCGTGCGGTGGGCAGAGACGATCGCGACTTCGCAGGGGACACCGAATTCTTCGCAAACTGCGATCGCTGCCTGCATGGTGGGCAAATCGGAATCGCTACCCATAATAATACCTACTAATGGTTGAGTCATTTGTTAGTTGTCAGTTGTTAGTTGTCAGTTGTTCGGAAAACTTTGGTTTGATAAACATATATAACTATATCAGCTTTTTATATTTATATTTTAGACATCGATCGACTTTAATAAATTTACAAAAACATACGATATATACATAAATTTTAGCCATTTTTTTGGCAAATTGGGTTTCTCACAGCGCGATCGCATCCCATTCGTGATAAATTGAAGATCGGAAATAATCACAGCAGTACAAAAGTAGCCGATCTCAGCCCCGATGGATATTATCAACGCTAGAGTACCCGAATATAAAGCTTTACAACAAATATCAATTGATGCGGACGGCATCATTCAAGAAATTTCGCCCATGTACCTTGTTGGCAAACCGTCACCGGATAAGCAAGTTATCGACGTAGCGGGCGAGTGGGTTTCGCTGGGTGGTGTCGATTTGCAAATAAATGGGGCGCTAGGCTTGGCATTTCCAGATTTGAATGCAGATAATCAGGACAAATTGCCAGAAATTTGTCAATTTCTCTGGGAGCGGGGCGTTGACGCTTTTTTGCCTACCCTTGTGACAACTTCAGTAGAAAACATTCAGCGAAGTTTATCTATTTTTGCCGATTTTGTGATAAGGCAACCCCAAAATAAACCTACAGCTAAAATTTTGGGAGTACACTTGGAAGGGCCATTTTTGAATCCTGAAAAACGAGGGGCGCATCCAGCCGAGTACTTATTGCCGCTGACAATTGATAATGTAAAACAAGTTTTGGGAGATTACGCAGATATAGTCAAAGTAATCACTCTCGCACCAGAATTAGATGCAACCGCAGAAGTAATTCCATATTTGCTTTCCTGGGGAATTACTGTTAGTTTAGGGCATTCGCAAGCTACATCTACCCAAGCGGAACAGGCATTTAAATTAGGCGCTACGATGGTGACTCATGCCTTTAATGCTATGCCCAGTTTACATCATCGCGAACCAGGTTTGTTGGGATCTGCGATCGCCAATCCGAATGTTATGTGTGGTTTGATCGGTGATGGACAGCACGTCGATCCTACGATGATGAAAGTATTGCTAAAAGCTAGCAGCTATGCGAAAGGAATTTTCTTAGTCAGCGATGCTTTAGCACCTTTGGGATTGCCGGATGGTATTTACCCGTGGGATACTCGTGAAATAGAAGTTAAAAACGGCACGGCGAGACTTTTGAATGGAACGCTTTCCGGGACAACGCTACCTTTATTGGTTGGTGTGCAGAATTTGGTGAAGTGGGGAATTTGCGACGCGGAAGAAGCGATCGCACTGGCGACAGTTGCACCCAGAGAAGCGATCGGCATTAATGGTATTATCGGTAAACCTGCGTCTCAGTTATTGCATTGGCAGATGACTCAAGCGGAAGGTAATGGCGAAGCGATACTGACATGGAAAAGAATATTTCCAAGTTGTGAAGATGTTTGATGAAAATCAGTTGTAGAGAAGTTTCATATCATGTCCGGTGGCTTTGGTAGTATATGAGCGATAGGAAAGATTATCTGTGGGTATTAGGGGTTAAATTTCTACCGCAGATGTAAGCAGATAAACGCAGATAAACGCAGATAAGAAAGTGATTTTTTGTGCAACCGATGCTACCGGATAAGATAAGTTTTTATTGTCACCACAAAAACTTCTTTCCCTAACCCCTAGCCCCGACGCCCGACGCCCTAACTAGATTTTCTAACCTAACTCTAAAGTTGTCACTCCAAAAATATGGGCAATATCAATGTTAGGTGTGCCGCGATTGTACATCCGCACGCATTCAAATACTGGCTTCATCCCATAACTTTCAGCCAAAGCAATCGCCTGCGGATTTGCATCGGGTGTATCCAAAAATATGGGTTTACCGAAACTAAAACTGCTGAGACATTGAAATAAAGTTTCAGCGATTTGAGCATCATCGGCAAAGAGGGGGCCAATTTTAAATCCGGTGCGGCATTCTCGAATTACGCCATAACCGGATAAATTGCCATTTTTAATATAGGCATAGCCCGCACGCGCTGGCGGATTAATCCATTGTTCTAGAAACGCAGGACGAGAAGCAGGAAAATGTTGGCGATCGTATTGCAGAATATCTGTAAATGGGATATTTTTTAGAGATACAACATTGTCAGGCGGTGCGATCGCTATTCCCACACCTTCATAGCGAATATGACGATAAGCTGCCTGAAAACCAAACTTGCGGTAATTCTCCACTTGTGCTACAACACCATCTAAGGCAACGTTGCGATCGCCCAACAGCTGCAAACCAGCATTCCAAGTTCGCAAACCAAAACCTTGACCCCGACGATCGGGTTTGACAATATACAAACCGACAAAACCAAAAGTATCGTCGTAGCGTACCGCCGAAATACTACTGATGAGTTCCCCGTCGATCTCTCCCATCAAGAAACCCCCCGGATCGGCAGCAAAAAAGGCGTTAGCATCGTTAATACCGGGATTCCAACCCTCTGTTGCTGCCCAGTCGAGAGCGAGTTCCAAATCAGAGAGGCTCATCGATCGAATTGTAAATCTGTCAGCAGTCATAATTATGCGAAATAAAGTTTTATCCAGTGCGCGTCATAAGCCGTATAGTATGTAACCGTTGGGAAAAATTGCAAATTCGCGCAGATTAATTATATGAACGCAGCCGACGATAAAACCATTGTTCAGGACTACTTCAACTCTACAGGCTTTGACCGCTGGCGGCGTATTTATGGCGATGGCGAAGTCAATAAAGTCCAGCTCGATATCCGCGAGGGACATCAACAAACAGTAGCTACCACACTCAGCTGGCTGACGTATGATGGCAATGTGTCAAAGCTATCAATCTGCGACGCCGGTTGCGGGGTGGGCAGTCTCAGCATTCCTTTGGCGCAAGATGGAGCTAAAGTTTATGCTAGCGATATCTCCGAAAAAATGGTGGCAGAAGCAAAGGAAAGAGCCGCAGCTGCTTTGAGTAACACCGATAATCTCACCTTCGCCGTACAAGACTTAGAGGCGCTGAGTGGTAGATACCACACCGTCATTTGCCTCGATGTCTTGATTCACTATCCCCAAGATAAAGCAGCCGAGATGATTGCACACCTCGCTTCTTTAGCTGAGTCCCGTCTGATTCTCAGCTTTGCACCGAAAACTTTGTGTCTTAGTTTGCTTAAAAAAATTGGCAGCTTTTTCCCAGGTGCGAGTAAAGCGACTCGCGCTTACCTGCATCGCGAAGCTGATATCGTGGAAATCCTGAAAACTTGTGGTTTTACAGTGCAGCGACAAGATATGATCCGCACCCGCTTTTATTTCTCGCGGCTACTGGAAGCTACTCGTAAATCAAGTTAAAATCGCAGCAATAGTAGCGCGATCGGCTGGAACTATTATGAAGATAATCAAAAAATTGTCTGCGGGTTTACTGCTTGCATTTGGAGGTATTTTTCTGATGGTTCCAGTCTTAGTTTGGACATTTCCAGATAAGGATGCTTCTCCAGAAGATATACAGGAGGATAAAGATGCTGCCTTGGGTGGTTTATTCCTCGGTATTCCCTCTGTAGCGTGGGGTGCTTGGCTGGCGGGGGGATTGCACAAACAAGCAAAGAAAGAAGAATGCGATCGCCTCAATTCGATTTTTTATCAAATTCTCAAAGAAGGAAACGGACAAATCACTGTATTGCGCTTGGCAATGGAGGCAAAATTACCTGGAAAAGTAGCTAAGCAATATTTAGATGAAAAAGCCAAGGAGTTTCAAGCCAATTTTCATGTCACTGAAAACGGCGACATTATTTATCGGTTTCATTTGTAATTGTTCAAAAGCAGATTATGACTAATATTTTTTTGAGCGTGGCGGCTATTTTAGGTGGATTATCTGTGGCACTGGGCGCTTTTGGAGCCCATGCTTTGAAAGAAAAATTAACAGAGCGATCGCTCGAAATTTTTGAAACAGGCGTTCGTTACCAAATGTATCACGCTTTGGCACTTTTGTTAGTGGCATTGCTGTTAACTCGCGCTGAAATACCCCAAACTTCTTTAATAGCATCTGGATTTGCTTTCATCGCTGGTGTTGTCATTTTTTCCGGTAGTTTGTACGCGCTGAGTTTGAGTGGCGTTAAATGGCTGGGAGCAATAACACCCTTGGGGGGAGTAGCTTTTATCGTGGGATGGGGTTGTTTGGCAGTTGCTGCTTTCAGCTTTAAGTAGCTGAATATCTAACCGTAGGGTGGGGAAAGGTACGGAAAATTAATTATTGGTTGAAAGTACTAAACTTGTCACCCATACCTATCACACCCTACAAATTACAAGCATCAGTTACCTAAAAAATCGCTTTCTTATCTGCGTTAATCTGCGTTAATCTGCTTACATCTGCGGTAAAAATTTAAACCCCAATTCCCACAGATAATTATTGGGTGTAATTTTTAACCAACCGATCGCATTCTCAACCTTATCAGCAAATCGTTTAACGCCTGTTTAGCAGCAGGGGATTCCGGTAATGTACTATTTTGAGAAGCTGTTTCTAATTCACCAAGCAAACGATTAAATTCTCTTTGATGAAACTCTATATCGACATCTGCCAATACAGATTTTTCTCCACCCTCTAATTTGCGTGCAATTAGATCGGGAATGTAAGGCAATTTAAAATTTTCATTCAATGTCACTAAGTTCGCTTCTACAACGCCTGTTTGCATCAGGTAAATGCCTGTCAGCAGCACGCGATAGATATAAAGTAAAGGTTTAATTCGCCGCTCTTTTTCAAACAATTTCCATTGCGTTTTGGCGAATCCCAAATAATGATGAACGTGATGGCGGGTGATGCAGTCTTTGGCAATAACTTTCAATTCTTCGTGTTCTGGCGTAGTGCGAACAACCAAGGGCGAATACAACTGTTCTAAAACGTAGCCATTTTTTTTGAGTAGCAGCGAAAAGAATTTTTTGATATCGTGAGTTACGAGGTCAATTTCTAAATTGTCGCGGATTTCGGAAAGTTCGATCGTTTCCCGTCCTGGATCTAATCCTATCACTTCCGGTACTGGCAAAATGTGGCAACCGCGCAAGTCAAAGTCAGAGTCTGCTGAGGGGAAACCATACAAATGTGCCCCGCTAATTGTGGCGAATAAAAGCGGGTATGGTTGCTCGTCTGTGACTGCTATCAACTGCTGTTCATTTGCCATAATTGTTTGCTGTTATAAAAAACTAATTGGGTATTTTTTCAGCTTTGCAGTATATTTTATTTGGTGTTTGATTGAAATATTTGAACAACGCAGGACATAACCAACCTTCCATATTTTTATCTTGCCAGCGATACCAATTGCCGCCATATTCTTGTTTGACAAAAACCAATTCGGCTTGATATCCTGGAAAAGGATTTTCGGAAAACAAAAGTTTGAATCCTTTATCCGCGTTCGGGATATTTTGCACGAGAAGATCTATCATTTGGGGGATGCCGCTGACAAATGGTTCGCGAATAAGTCCGACGCGATCGTCATCAAAAACCCAGGTATACTCATATCGATATGGAAAGATTACCATCATGGCGTTAGACATTAAATTTATCTCCTTATCAAGGTTGTATAAAGGTGGGCAATGCCCACCCTAATCGCGCCTACCTCTGAAAAAATTACGAGATTTTTTTGAGCCAGGTCGATCGACACCTCCAGGCGAATTGTTCCGCATTTCTAGAGGCGATAATTGCTCTTGCGTTCGCACGTCATCGGTATTAAGGATAGGATTTTCCGAGTCAAGGCGTCTGTTTTGCAGAATTTGAATTTCTCTCTCAAATTGCCGCCTTCCTTCTCTGAAGAAGTCTTCCGAACTCGATCGAAATAAACCATTTGTGACGCGCTGCGGAATGTCGATCGCTCTTGTCGGTAAAGTTACTAATAAAACTATTGGAAATGCCAGCGCTGTAGCTGTAGCGATCGTTGCAAAAATCTGGTTTTGAATTATTTTCATCTTTCAATACCATAAAAATTTTACGCTGTCAATTATATTATATGCTCTAAAATCATAAATGTTTGGGCAGATCCCCGACTTCTCCAAGAAGTCGGGGATCTCTGTGCTGCACTCAAATCGAAATTTAGATTCAATAGGCAGAAAGTAACCTAAAATGCTATTAAATTAGCAAAAGATGCCTCAATATGTGCCGATTGCTTGGTTATCTTGGCCCACCGATTCTGCTCGATTATATTTTATCCAAACCGGAGCATTCGCTGATCGAACAAAGCTACCAACCAAGAGAGATGACATCTGGGTTGTTGAATGCTGATGGGTTTGGTATTGGTTGGTATCACGCACAACGAGACACCGATCCTTTTACTTACAAAAATTTGCTGCCCATCTGGAACGATATTAACTTACCGAACCTCAGTCGCTATATCGAGTCGGGTTGCATTGTTGCCAATGTTCGTAGTGCCACTGCGGGACAAGCAGTAGATTTGAGTAATTGTCAGCCTTTTCGTAGCGATCGTTTGTTATTCACTCATAATGGCTTTATCGAAAATTTTCGCCATAGTTTATACAGACCGATACGCAGCCGACTGAGGGATGAAACTTACCAGGCGATTGATGGTTCTACAGATTCAGAACATATTTTCGCACTGCTGATTAACGAGTTGCTAGCTAACCCAGATATTAATTTAGAAAAAGCATTGCAAAATACGTTAATAACTTTGTCGGAGTTGGCGCAATTGCATCAAGTCAATATCTCTGCCAACATCATTGTTACGGATGGAAAGCAATTAGTTGCATCTCGCTTTGGTAGGGGGAAACCTGCACCTTCGCTTTATTGGTTGCGGGACGATCCAGCTTTTCCAAATGCGGTAATTATTGCTTCGGAACCTTTATTTGCTGGGAATTGGATCGGCTTTTCTGAAAATAGCGTTATTAGTGTGGGAGAAGACCTTGATATCCAAATCGATTCGTTCTGAACTAAGCCAGTCCAGTACCGCAGACGAACGGCGACAAGAAATTAAACAGGCGATGCAGCTTTGTCGTGCTGGTACTTTGGCGCTATTTGAAGATATCGATCGCACAACTTTTTCCCAACAACCGCATCCAGAATTTAGTCCTGTAGGTTGGCATTTAGGTCATATTGGCTACGCGGAGGCTTTGTGGTTGTTGGAACATTGTGCAAAATCGCAGTTACCTCCTCTTACCAAGGATGGAAAAATTATCCCCTATCGTCACTTGTTGGCAGCTGATGGTTTACTGAAGGGAGAACGGGTTAATTTACCGACACTTGCAGAAATTTGCGCTTATTTGGATACAGTAAGAAAAGAAGTTTTTGATTATTTGGAAAGAGCGCCTTTAGATGAGGAAGAACGTCTTTGGCGGTTTATCATTCAACATGAAAGCCAGCACAGCGAAATTATTTATTTCCTATTGCAATTGCAACGACGGTCATCGCTCAATCCTCAATTTTCAGAAACACAACTAATAACTGACAACGGACAACTAACAGAGACGATCGCAATTCCGGCGGGTGAGTTTGAGATGGGGAATGATACGATCGATGCTTTGGATAACGAACGCCCCTGTCATCGAGTTTACCTGGATACTTATCAGATCGATCGCTACCCGGTGACTTGCGGACAATATCGCTTGTTTATGGAAGCAGGAGGCTATCAAAATCGGCAATGGTGGACACCTGCGGGATGGGAATGGTTGCAAGCAAATCAATTTACACAACCGCTTTATTGGATAGAAGACTCAGCATGGGACGATCGTCCCGTTTGTGGCGTTAGCTGGTACGAAGCAGATGCCTTTGCGCGATTTGTGGGCAAGCGACTGCCAACAGAGGCAGAATGGGAAAAAGCGGCTAGTTGGGATGCAGCAGCCAATCGTCGGCGCACATATCCGTGGGGTGAGGAAAAACCGAACGCGCATCTATGCAATCACGACTGCATAAAACAGAAGCAACAAGGAAATTCCGCAATCCAAAATCCCACCACCCCAGTAACTGCTTACCCTGCCGGTCAAAGTGCATACGGTTTGTACGATACTCTGGGGAATGTCTGGGAATGGACATCTAGTTGGTTCGATGGTTACGAAGGTTTTGAGTACTATCCTTACCGGGGATATTCGCAAGTTTATTTCGATCGACAGCATCGAGTGCTGAAAGGTGGCAGTTGGGCCACCCGTCCTTGGGCATTGCGCTGTAGCTTTCGCAACTGGTATCACCCAGGTGTGCGGCAAATTTTGGCAGGATTTCGGTGTGCAATAGGTAGGGGTTAGGGGAAGAAGGGCGTTAGGGATTGTGATAGTTTTGAAACATCGGCACCATGAGTCATATCATATCCGGTAACATCGATCGCGTAAAAATATCCCTCTCTTATCTGCGTATATCTGCGTACATCTGCGGTAAAAATTTACTCCTCTATCCCAGCAGAAAATTTTCCGCATCACTCTTACACTATCGGCACAACCAGACAAGGATCTTAAGTCGCCTTTTGGTGGGAAAATACGGAAAGAACGGACGCGATTTGGAAACATCTTGCGCTGGTGCGATTTTATCGTGTGGTGCTTTGTGTTTCACTGATTTAGTCTGTTGTGCAAATCTTTTTTATTTGGCGTTATTGTAGCGTGCGCGAAGCGCGATCGCTCCCATACAAACGGAGGTTGAATGACGATATCTAAAACTGCAAGCGGTAAAGCTGCTTTTCCATACACGATCGAAAAACGCTTGCAGATAGAGTATCTACTCAGCGCCACGGCGCTTTCCCAACATAAACAGTCTGACGGTAGCGATGTTGTCTGGGGATTGACTCAGACTCCCAAAACTATACCGCCGCGATATTTTTATGACGATCCCGGTTCCCAATTATTTGAGCAAATCTGCGAGTTACCGGAATACTATCTCACACGCACAGAAGGTGCAATTTTGCAAGGGTGCGCTGCTGAAATTGCTCGACTGACGGGTGCGTGCGAAATTGTGGAACTGGGTAGCGGTAGTTCAACTAAAACCCGCATTCTACTTGATGCCTACAATAAATTAGGCTACCCCCTGGGCTATGTGCCGATCGACGTGAGTGCTGGCATCCTCGAAAGCAGTGCGAGGGAATTGTTGGCAGATTATCCATCGCTGGTTGTTCGAGCTTTGGTTAGCACTTACGAACTGGCGCTGGAAAGACTGGAAGCATCTCGCTTGGCGACGCGGATGATTTGTTTTTTGGGTAGCACGCTGGGTAATCTCAATCGAGAAGAGTGCGATCGCTTTTTATCCCAAATCGCCGATGCGCTCAATGTAGGGGAATATTTCTTGCTTGGCGTAGATCTGCAAAAGTCGGAATATCTGCTGAATGCAGCTTATAACGACAGTCAAGGTGTCACGGCAGCTTTTAATTTGAATATGCTGGAGCATCTGAACTGGCGTTTTGATGGCAATTTTGACAAAGCGCAATTTGAACACTGGGCTTTTTACAACAAATCTCAGTCTCAAATTGAAATGCACTTGCGGAGTGTGCGATCGCAAACTGTGCAATTACGCGCTCTCGACCTCACAGTTGAGTTTGAAAAAGGCGAAACAATTTTTACGGAAATTTCCCGCAAATTCGACCTCAACTCCATACAGAAGGAACTCCAGGGACACGATTTAGTACCTCTTCAGGTTTGGACTGACCCAAATCAGTGGTTTGGTGTCCTTCTTTGTCAGATGCAAAAGACAAAATCAGTCTCCGTTACTGCTTAAAAAGCAGGATTATTTTCTGGTTTTGTTGAGGCGCACAAATATGTGCGCCTTTCACGTTATTTTAAGAAATAAATACATTTTTTAACTTTGCTCTTGAGGTAAATAAACCAAAGGTAATTGTAGCCTGGGCACTCCCAGCCTACAATTTTGTCCATAGCTACACAGAAACCCGGTTTCTAGGCTGTACTTTAGGGAACTGAAATCCGTTATAAGCAATTGCTTAAAACTCAGATGCGAAAAGCGCTTGTTATGACATTTTAACAAAGTGTATGAAATTTTAGTATAATTACTGAGTAATTTTGCTTACAAAAGTGTTTTAATTATAATTGTAAGAAAAAATTAAAGGGTGGCTGATTATGTTAGCCAACTTAAAGCTGAGAAAGTTATTGTGGCTGGGGTATTCTTTACCGATTACCTTAATGATTGTAGAAAGCGTAATAATAGGGGTTGCTTCGGTTAGAGTATCTGAGGGTTTTGTTAAAATAGATAGAGCGGAAGAAGCGATCGTTCAAACAAATCAAATGGCTGTGTCATTGTTGATGATGGTGCGTGATTTTAGAGGGTTTCTTCTCTTCAAGCGACCAGATTTACTAAACACATTTGAAACCAACTGGCTATCATTCCAAAATGCTTCTGAAGCTGCCCAAAAAGTTGTCGATAAGCCAGAACAAAAAGAGCGTCTAACTAAAATGATTGTTCAGGGCAGGGAATGGAAAAATGACTTTGCTAATGGCGTAATTAAAATGGCAATGTCTGGCAAAAGGGAAGAAGGATTGGCAATAGTACTATCAGGAAAAGGGGTAATTAGGGTTGATAAGTTCGATAAACTGAACCGAGAATTTAGCGAGGCAGCAAGAGCAGAACTGAGGGCAACTCAAACAGAAGCAAAAAATACATTGAACTCTCTAGTTTTAATGGCAGTGGGAGGGGCATTTTTTTCTGCGATCCTGAATGCGATCGCAGCTTATTGGATATGCAAAAAAGTAGCCCAGAGTATAGATAGAGAAACAGAAGTGATAGTCAGCTGTGCAAGTGAATTGGCTGTGACAGTAGAACAGCAGGAACGTGCGAGCAGTCAACAGGTTGGTTCTGTGAACCAAACGACCGTCACAATGGATGAATTGGGCGTTTCTTCCCAACAATCCGCCAAACAAGCAGAATCTGCTGCTACTGGTGCCCGTGAGGCATTAAACCTAGCTTTAAAGGGCAGCAAATCAGTAGCATATAGTTTAGATGGGATGGCTAAACTAAAGGAAAAAGTGAGCGCGATCGCCGAGCAAATTTTACACTTGAGTCAGCAGACGAATCAAATCGGCGAAATCTCGCGTTTTGTCAGCGATATCGCCAATCAGACAAATATGCTAGCCCTAAATGCAACGGTAGAAGCGGTGCGGGCGGGAGAAAATGGTAAAGGGTTTGGAGTTGTGGCGGCGGAAATTCGCAAACTAGCAGATGAGAGTAAAAAATCCGCAGTAAAAATTAACATCCTTGTTGCTGATATTCAAAGTGCGATCGATTCAACAGCAATCGTCACGAATGAAGGTACTAAAACTGTAGAAGAAGGAGTCGAAGTTGCCAAAAGCACAGCAGAAGCCTTCACGGGAGTGATGAATGCGATCGACAGCGTTGCTTTAAACAACCAACAAATCTCGCTCAATATCAATCAGCAAGCAGTTGCCATAAATCAAGTTGCCGATGCTATGAATACAATTAACTCGGCAGCAAAGGAAACAACTGGCGGTATTTCTCAAGTAAGGCTGGGAATTCAAAAACTCGATGATAGCGCACGCAACCTTAAGGCAGTTGTTTAAGAGACAACGATCGCACAACTGCCGCCAACTTGGTATTGCCGGAGCGATCGGCGACAATAGAAATCTTAACTCGCATATCTCTGACATCTAGAATGAACACCATCAAATACCTCCTCTCGGAAGACCAAATGCCTACTGCCTGGTACAACATACAGGCAGATTTATCCACACCTTTACCCCCCGTTCTCCATCCCGGTACGGGTCAACCAATTACTCCCGATGACCTGATTCCGCTTTTTCCGATGAGTCTCATCGAACAGGAAGTCACTCAACAACGTTGGATTGAGATACCAGACGAAGTAAAATCTATCTACCGTCAATGGCGACCGACACCACTTTATCGCGCCCGCCGACTGGAAAAAGTCCTCGATACTCCCGCCAAGATTTACTACAAATACGAAGGTGTCAGCCCTGCCGGAAGTCACAAACCCAATACTGCCGTTGCACAAGCTTACTATAACAAGCAGGCAGGCGTAAAACGATTGAGTACGGAAACGGGAGCCGGACAGTGGGGTTCCTCGCTAGCGTTTGCGGGGGCATTGTTTGGGTTGGAAGTATTAGTTTATATGGTAAAAGTTAGCTATCACCAAAAGCCTTACCGCCGTGCGTTGATGGAAGCTTATGGAGCGAGAGTAGTTGCCAGTCCCAGTCAAGAAACTCAAGCTGGGCGATCGATCCTAGCATCGCACCCCAACAGTACCGGTAGTTTGGGCATTGCTATTAGTGAAGCGGTAGAAGTTGCTGCCCAAGATGACGGAACTAAGTATGCTTTGGGTAGCGTTCTTAACCACGTTTTGTTGCACCAAACCGTAATTGGCTTGGAAGCTTTAGCACAGTTAGAAATGGCTGGAGATTATCCAGATATTGTAGTTGGTTGTACGGGTGGGGGTAGCAACTTCGCTGGCATTGCTTTTCCGTTTCTGGGTGCAAAGCTGCGGGGTGAAAGAGATGTGGAGATTATTGCTGTCGAACCTGCGGCTTGTCCATCTCTGACTCGTGGCAAGTATGCTTATGATTTTGGCGATACGGCTCACTTAACTCCATTGGTAAAAATGCACACTTTGGGTAGCACGTTTGTACCGGAAGGCATTCATGCAGGTGGCTTACGGTATCACGGGATGGCTCCCCTGGTAAGTCATGTAGTGAATTTGGGATTGGCGAAACCGCGTGCGGAATATCAGTTAGGTTGTTTCGCGGCAGGGTTGACTTTTGCTCGTGCAGAAGGTATTTTACCCGCTCCCGAAGCCAATCATGCAGTGAAAGCAGCGATCGACGAGGCATTAAAATGCAAGGAGTCTGGGGAAAGTAAAGTGATTCTATTTAACCTTTGCGGTCACGGACACTTCGATATGCAAGCTTACATGGATTATCAAGCTGGAAAATTGGTAGATACTGAATACAGTGCGGAAGAAGTGGCGATGGCTCTTTCTGGATTACCCGTTGTTGGTTAAAACGAATGTTGGCTGATTTTTTGCCGCCTTCAGTTGTTAATTCTCATTCGACAAAATATTGAGGGAGATGAATTGCCGCATCAATTTGTCAAGGCTGCGGTTGCAAGACTAACGGATATTTTATCTTCGATTTAATGGATATTCGCACAAACTGCATAGCGTTAAAAATTTTTGGCAGTGTGGGCGATCGGATCGTACTCAAAACGTCGGTAATGATAGGTTTCACCATAAAGATTGAAACTAAAAGTTGGTTCTTCGCCAATTGCTTTGACGCTATGGATAGCATCACTGGTGAAACTGATAATATCACCCTCAAGCAATATGATTTCGCCGACCGATTCAATTCGATGGGGAAACTTGGCATCGGGGACGCGCCGCCAGATCGTGTTGCTTTCCTCTCCTTCCAGAATGGCAATAATCCCCCAATTTCCATGATTGTGAATGGTAGAAACGATTCCCGGTTGCGCGAGTGCGGTTTGCACCGTCAACGGGTAGCCAAGTTCGTCATACAGCATCAATGCCGGAATCCCGGTGTCCGAAGGTTCGGGTTTTTGAGTCCGAAGCCAGTAAGAGTTGGTAATCAGCCGCCGCACGATTAACCGTAATGCTGCCAAACACTCAATTTCGTCGTAGCCTTGGTTGAGTACATCTTCCACTTCGGTGAGAAATCGGTGCAGGTAGTAGGGAGTCCGCAACAGATCCCACTCTTTTGCGGGTTTGCATACCTGCCAATTTCCATCTCCAGTTACCAAAAAATCGCGGTTTTTCATATAAATAGCCTACCCTGTCTCACAATCGGGATATTCATCGGTAATGGCAAGTGCTTGATTTATGCAACCATTCGCCAGTTCCAGATTATCTTCATCAGCAGATGCCAGCAGTAGCAATTTGAACAGTTTCAGAGAGTTGTAGAGTTTGTTGTTTGCGGTGCGATCGCCCTGAATTACAATTCCTCGGTTTCAAAAGACATCTCCAAAAATTCTTGTGGGGTAGGCATCCTGCCTACCCTTTGAGATTCTTTTGGAGGAGATGTCTAAAGCCAATTACCAACTAAAACAAAAGGTGACCAAAAAAATGGATGATTGTAGGAGGGATGTCGCAGTAAATTTAATTGAGCTTGGCGCAAAGCATTGGCTTTGCTGGAAGGAGTGTTTGTTAGTTGCCGATAAAACTCTATCATTAGTTGGGCTGTTGATTCATCCCTGACAGACCACAGGGTAGCAAGGGTACTTCGCGCTCCCGATCGCAAAGCAACGCCTGCCAAACCCAAGGTAGCTCGCAAGTCACCATTAGCGGTTTGACAAGCGCTCAATACCAATAGTTCGATCGGATCTTTTTCGCTTCTTCCTCGGATTTGAAGTAGCTCGTCTAGTTCCTTAACGTTAATCCGTCCATCCCAAGTTAAAAGAAATGTTTCTTCCGGATTGGAACTAAACTGACCGTGAGTAGCGAGATGTACAACCCGAAAAGGTTTGGCTTCGATTTGATTTTTTAAAGCTGTGCGAGTGAATTGTTTGTTTAATAAAAGTTTAGAAACATTTATTTCTAAGGCTATTTGCTTGACTTCATGGGCTACAGATGGTAAAGCAGAAAACCCTTGTCTAGCTTCAGTTAGTCCTGCTGTTAAGGCATTGAGTTGTTCTTTATTGAGTGTTTGTGGCTCTAGCAGTTGCAATCCGGAGCTGAGAACAACTGCGTATTGTTCGATCAGATATTGCTTACCATCGTAAAGAGCCGCCATCGGAATATTCCGCAATAATCCATCAGGGATAAATATTAAAGTTTTAATATTGTGAGTCTTCAAATCGGTTTTGGCAGGTTGAATCAGCCAATTAAAAACTTCCTGAGCGTAACGCAGGCGTTCTTTGTCGGAAAATTCGGGATTCAGGGATGAATAGAGCTGCTTTAAAGTTTTTTCCATTTCTGCTTTAGGTATTTTGGTAGCGTAGTGTCGTAGCGGTCGATCGGGAATGGAAAGAATCACTTCTATGCGATCGGCCAAAATGATGGGATAAATTACAGCAGCTGTAGGGTCGATTTGGTCAATTTGTACGGGATTTGCATCCAGGCAAGCATCTTGGAAAAAATTATCGAGTTCTGCTAATTGTAGTGCTTCTATGACTTGACGAGCCGTTTTGAGGTCGTCTTGAGTCGCGTTTTCTTGTAGCAAAAGGTCTACGAATTCCCGATGAATTGGTTCGACATTTTTGGTAAAGTTAAGCTGAATATCGGAGTCGATACCGATCAGGTCGCTTCGTAAAGCTTGGAGTGCTTTAAAGGCTTCTTGATAAGCAGCGATCGCTTCTTCCCGTTTGCCTTGCTGCTTGAGTAAATGACCGACTTGCCAAGCAGTGCGAGCTATTAATTCGTTCGAGTTTGTCTGTTTTGCAATGTAGAAAGCCTGTTGTGCAAGTGTTTGTGCTTCTTTTGTTTGCTCTTGTTGTGCGTACAGCTGGCTGAGTCGATCGAGTGCATAAGCTTCCGCAGTAGAGTCTTGCAGTTGGCGGGATAACTGTACGGCTGTACCCAAACTGGTAGCAATCTCCTGCAAGAATTTTGCTGGCAGAGTTTTTGGCTCTCGAACTGCCAATTTCATTAAACTTTCTGCAAAATTGACGCGAATGTAAATAGCTTGACGACCGACGGTCAGGCTGGCAATTTTAGATTCAATCTCAGGTAAAAGGGCGATCGCTTCTTCTGTTTTGTTTTCTTCTACCCTTAAACTGAATAGGTTAACGAGAGCTTGAGTTTGTAATAAAGGATTGCTACTGATTTGGGCTGCTTTTTGATAGTAATCTAAAGCTACTCTGGGTTCTCCGTATTCCCTGGCGACGTTACCTATATCGAGGAATGTAGCAGATCGATCGTTATCGTTTCCGGTACTCCGACTTACTGCTAAACTTTGTTTTAGCACTTCATAAGACTGTCGCAGATCGCCGATTAATTGTAGAGCGATTCCTAAACTCCGCAATCCGCTTGCTTTCAATTTGTTATCTGGTTGAGTTTGAATTTCTTGTAAATTTTCTTGCAAAATAGAGCGAGCCTGTCGGTGATTTCCTAATATTCGTAGTGCTTGGGCTTGATTGATGCTACTGCCGATAATACCTGTTTGATTTGCTGCTTGTTTGTAGGCAGATTCTGCTTGTATCCAAGTATCTAAAGCTGCTTGAGTTTGTCCTGTCTTTATTTGTAAATTTCCCTGGGCGTTAAGGGCTTGTCCCAGTAAAGATAAGCCTTGTCGGTTGAGTTTACCCTGACTTTTGAGCAATTGCAGGCTGCGATCGACTGCGGCGCGAGAAAGTTGGGCTTGTCCCAGGTCTTGATAAGCTAAAGATAAATAGTTTAATACGGAGACTTGAGGGAGAATAGCACTTTCAGCTTCAAAAGCTTTGGCGGCTTGTTGCCAAAGGGCGATCGCATCTTGATAGCGTCCGGCTTGATAGAGTTCTCTTCCCTGTTCTACAAGTTGTCTGGGTGCTGAAGTTTGCTGTGCGATCGGGACTCTATCGTTAGGATAAGTAACGTAGGGAAACATTACCGTTACTGAAAATAGAGCCAAGCATCCCAATCCGATATTCCAGAAAGATCGCAATAAGCTTTTTTTCAAATTCATTGTTGGTTTATAGTGTATGGCAGTTTTAGTGTAATTATAAATTTACCATAGTATTCAGGGAATCATTTGGGTAGGACAATTATAAATTCTGTCCCTTGGCCATATACGGAATTAAAAGTGATTTTTCCACCGTGTTTATCTTCTATAATTTGACGGGAGATAAATAAACCCAAACCCGTACCCTGCCCGACACTTTTAGTAGTAAATAAATGGTCGAAAGCTCTTTGTTTGACTTCAGGAGTCATCCCAATTCCATTATCTGCTATTTTAATAGTGACTGAATTAGTATTTGGCTCTATTCCCGTGGAAATAGTGATTCTACTAGGGTGAGTTTGCATCCCTACAAAAGTGCGATCGCGATGGGATTCTTCTAAAGCATCGATCGCATTAGCTAGCAAATTCATAAAAACTTGATTAAGTTGTCCGGGATAACATTTAATTTCTGGTAAAATGCCATAGTTTTTGATTACTTCAATGGCAGAGTGCTGCGACTTTGCTTTCAGTCGATGCTTGAGAATTAGTAAAGTACTATCCAGCCCATCATGAATATTAAAAGTGACTTTCGTATCGGTATCAGATCTGGAAAAAGTTCGCATCGATTGACTGATTTCCTCGATCCGATTAGTTCCTTCCTGCATCGAAAGGAGCATCTGGGGAAAGTCTTCTAGTAAATAATCCAATTCAATCGCGTCTATTTCTTTGAGAATTTCTGGAGCGGGATTGGGATAGTATTTTTGATAAAGTTTGATGACGTTAATTAAATTATGAGTGTACTCGTTAGCGTGTTTTAAATTTCCAACTATAAAGCCAACAGGGTTATTAATTTCATGCGCTATACCTGCTACTAGCTGACCTAAAGAAGACATTTTTTCATGCAGTACTAAATGTGCTTGAGCCTTCTTAAGTTCAGCAGTACGTTCTTCAACTTTTTTTTCTAAAGAAGCATTTAATTCGTGCAGTTGTGCATTTTTTTCAGCCAATTCTTCTGTTAAAAAATGTAATTTTAGGTGCATCTTAATGCGAGCCAATACCTCTTCTTGCTGAAAAGGTTTAGTAATATAATCTACTCCTCCGAGTGAAAGACCTTTTACTTTATGTTCTGTATCTGCTAAAGCAGTCATAAAAATAACAGGAATTCTTTGAGTAGTAACATTTTCTTTGATGCGACGGCAAGTTTCAAAACCATCAATACCGGGCATCATCACGTCTAGCAAAATCAGGTCTGGAGTAACTTCAGCCAGTTTACCAAGTGCATTTTCACCATCTTTAGCAACAAGGACTTTAAATCCAGAACTTCTTAGAAAGTTAAATAAAACTTTTATATTAGTGGGATTATCGTCTACGACAAGAATCGTGATATGTTCGCTGTTTTTCATATTTTTAAAGTTGAAAGAGAGAGGTAATTGGATAATAATTGAGTTACTTGTTGACTGGATAAAGGCTTAGAGAAGAAAAACCCTTGACCGAATTCACACCCTAAATCTTTCAATTTTTCCAATTGTTCGTTTGTTTCTATTCCTTCTGCTACTACATCCATATCTAAATTATGAGCTAAGGAGATAATTGTTTGTACAATTGCTGTTGTGTCGGAACTAGAACCTAAACCGCTGATAAAGGAGCGATCGATTTTGAGAGTATCTATCGGGAAAATATGAAGGCGACTTAATGAGGAATAACCAGTGCCGAAATCATCGATACAAAGTTTAATTCCTTGGCTGCGAATTTGCTTCAAAACATTAGTACCTGCGCTAGCAGTTTGTAAAAAACCGCTTTCTGTAATCTCTAATTTTACAGATGATAGAGATAAACCGCTTTGGCCACAAATTTGAATGATTTTTTCAACTACTCCTGGTTGTTGCAGTTCAGTAGCAGAAAAATTGACATTTACGGTAAGTGCAACGTTAAACTGTTCTTGCCAAATTTTTAATTGTTGACAAGCTGACTGCAATGCCCATGTATCTAAAATTTGAATTAATCCTATTTCTTCTGCTATGGTAATAAATTTTGTAGGGCTAATAAAACCATGCTGAGGATGTAGCCAACGACTTAAAGCTTCAAATCCAACAACTTTTTTGTCTTGAATAGAAAAAATCGGCTGATAATAAAGACAAAATTGTTCTTGTTCGATTGCCTGACGGATGTCGGTTTCCAATTCAATTCGTTCTAAAGCTTGAGATTGCATTTGAGGTGTCAGTACAGTATAACATCCTTTTCCGGATTGCTTTGCTTGATACATAGCGATATCAGCATCTCTTAAAATCGCCGTAGAACTATGATAGTCTAATATAGAAAAAACAATACCTATACTAGCACTAATTATAACTTGATAGTTGCCGAGCAAAAAAGGACGTTGTAACTCTTCTAAAAGATCAGCTGCTGTTGCTTCTACTGTTTGTAGATCTTCTGCTTCTGTTAGTATTATTAAAAATTCATCACCTCCCAACCTTGCTATTTCTCCTTTAGAACCAACGCAGATTTTTATCCTGATGGAAACATTTTTAATAAATTCATCTCCTACTAAATGGCCAAAACTATCATTAATATTTTTGAAACGATCTATATCTAAAAATAAAACGGAATATTTTTTGACATTTTGGCTTGATTTTATTTTCAAAATTTCCGATAAACGATTCATCAACCAAGAACGGTTGTATAAACCTGTTAGTAAATCGTGATAAGCTTCATAAGCAAGCTGTTGTTCGCGCAATCGTAAATTGTGCAAAGTCAGAGAAAGTTCCTCTGTTCGTTTAGCGATTCGATGTTCTAATTCTTGATTTAATTGTTGTAATTCGTCTTCAATAGCTTTCCGATTAGCAATTTCTTGAGTAAGAAGTTCGTTTTTTTCTTGGAGGTTGCGCGTTAAAGACCTTAGCCTAAGATGCAAGCGGATTCGGCTTAATAGTTCATCTTTTTGTAATGGTTTTGTAATGTAATCGACTGCACCTAAATTTAAACCTTCTACTTTGTCTTTAACATCAGATAAAGCTGTTAAAAAAATAACTGGAATTTCTTTAGTACCTGGGTTAGCTTTTAGATAACGGCAGACTTCAAAGCCATCCATATCAGGCATTCTTATATCTAATAAAATTAAATCTGGATTGATATACTGTAGTTTTTCAAGAGCATTTTTTCCATTTATTGCCACTAAAATTTTATAGCCCGATTCTTTGAGAAACCCAAATAATAGCTTTAGGTTCGTTCGGTTATCGTCAACAATTAAAATTAATCCAGATTCTGAACTATCCATCGGGCCTATAATAGTTGACTTAGTAGTAACATTTTAACTGATTTTCCTGAAGTAGAGGTTAATTTTTTATTTTATTCATATCTTGTAAATAGCCGAAATAGCCTTTGGCTAAAGCTTTTAAGGAAACACAAAATTTTACTTTCCAAAAATAGAAATCTTTTTTACTATTTCTTTAAATAATTTGTTTAATTTGTAAATCAAATTAACATAAATAAATTTAAGTTATTGTAACTTAGTTAACTAAATCAAAAATAATTCGATCGCGAAAGTCTTGAGCTAACTCAACAAAACGATCGCCAAAGTAAATATACTCATTCTCTAGTTGTTTGAGGGCCAAAACCGCCGATTTGGCAGCTTGGTACGGTGATATTAGTTTTTTTCTAACTTTTAGTTCCCCTCTTGCTCGCTCGCGGAGTGCTTTTCTATCCATTGTAAAATCCCTCTATCATCAAAATTATGAGCTAGTTCTACGATTCGTTGGCAAAAAGAAGCGTATTTGGGATCTAGCCGTTCCAGACGCTGAGCTTCCAATTCTATTTCCTCAATATCACCGATAGTGGCTGCTCGTCGTAAAGTTTCTAACTCCCGATAAGAAGGCGCAACAATTTTGAGAACTTCTTCTGTTTGCACTTGGCTGTCTGCTTTATTAGGATCGACTATCCATCTTACACCTAGACTGCTTCTCAGTTTTTCTAAAAGCTCTGGGAGCTGAATTGGTTTGGAAATAAAATAGTTACTGCCTGCAAAAAATGTTTGCTTTTTATTTTTAGAAGACGTACTAGCGGATATAGCAATAATCTCAGTATTTTTAAAACTTGGGATCGTTCTAATTTGCCGAATCATTTCAAAGCCATCCATTACAGGCATCACTAAATCTGTGATAATTAGATCTGGTTTGCCGATCGCAACTTGTTCTAAACCTTCCGAGCCATTACTTGCTTCAATCAGGTCAAACCCTATCGGTTTGAGAAAACCGACGATAATATCGCGGCTTTCGGCTTGGTCATCTACTACTAATATCTTCGCAGATTGCCTGCCTGTAAAACCAATTACTGCCTCCGCTTTAGTAACTTCGATCGCTTGTATTTTTTCAGATATTTTCTCCAGGTTTAACTCAAAACTAAACACGCTACCGACACCCACTTCGGAAGATACTTCTAGTTTTGAACCCATCATTTGGACGATATTGTGACTGATGGCAAGTCCCAAACCAGTTCCTTCTGCTTTGCGTCGATTCTCTCCTACCTGCTCGAAAGGTAAAAAGATTTTGTCAATCTGTTCGTTTGTCATTCCCACGCCAGTATCTTCAACTTGGAAGCGAATTTTCACAGTTTGTCTTTCTACCTTACTGACAGATCTATCGACTACGATCGCTTTGAATGTGACCGAGCCAACGTCAGTAAACTTAATCGCATTGCCCAGCAGATTAATTAAAACTTGTCTTAAACGTTTCTCATCTGCACGCACTTGTTGAGGTAAATCTGGTGAAAACTCTACCTGAAAAATCAGATCTTTTTGCTCCGCTTTAATACGGCAAATTTCTGCTACAGTTGTCAAAAAACTCGACAAATACAAATCGCTTTCATAGATTTCTAATTTCCGGGCTTCGATTTTAGCTAAATCCAAAAGGTCGTTAATAAGGTTTAGTAAATGGGAACCGCTTTGATAAATAATATTTATGCCCTTTTGGTCTTCTTTACTTAGGGTTCTAGAACGCTGCAAGATTTGCGCGTAGCCTAAAATTCCGTTTAGAGGTGTTCGCAACTCGTGGCTCATGCTAGCTAAAAAGTCGCTTTTGGCTTGGTTTGCCGCATCAGCAGCTTGTTTAGCTATCTCTAATTCTTGAGTCCTCTCCTTAACTTTCAATTCTAGGGTTCGCGAGTAATCAGCTAATTGTTGATTGACTTGTAATAACCTTTCGTTAGCTTGTTTTAGTTGTTGTTGATTGTGATAATTACTAATTAAAATGGCTGCTGAACCCAACGCCACGAATGGAGAAAATACGGGGATAACCCAACCTTGTAAAAAAGCAATATAACTAATTCCACATAGCAAGCTACCTGCAATACTAATGCTCAAAATTGTACTACCTAAAAATACATTTCTTTTCAACCAAAACCGCTGTAAAATGTTCCAAGTTAGAATCGTACTGATGCCAGACCAAACAAAAATCCAGATTTGATTGAAACTTCTATCCCAAACTCGCAACAAATGGCGTCCTTCTAAAGCTGCACTGACAATTTGGCTGGCTAAGTTGGCATGAATCACCACACCCGGAGTATAAGAAGGATCTTTAAATATGGTACTGCTGTAGGGCGTATGGAAAAGGTCGTTGAGACTGGGAGCCGTAGCACCTATGAAAACGATGCGATCGCGCATTAAATCCGGTGGAATGCGGTTGTTCAACACATCCGTCATGGCTATGCTGGGAAAATTTTCCAGTCCGCCTCGATAGTTAATTAAAACTTGGTATCCCCCGGCATCTTGATCTACATAACCTCCTTCATCGCCTCGCAAGGGAAGAAAAACTGCTTGACCCAAGCCAATTTTGTTTTGTTTGGGATTGAGAACTTTTAGTTCGATTTTTTTTGACTTTAGGTACATTAAAGCTAACTTAACTCCCAGTCCTTGCCGGTCTCGGCGAGTGTGCAAATTTTTCACGGGCATAAAGGCGCGACGCACTTTGCCATCTCCATCGAGAGCTAAGTCAGATGCCCCTACTTGATGGCGTTCCGCTAAAATCGGTGGCGGCGCGATCGTCGTTGGTGTAATTTTCTCAATGCCGATTAAGTTTGGGGTAGATTTGTAGAGGGCCACCAATTCTTGATGTCCCGGTTCCACTGGCAAATCGCGATATAAATCTAAGCCGATCGCCGCAGGCTGCTGAGCTTTAATGTTTCTTAACAGTTGCGTCAGGGTGCGATCGGACATAGGCCATTGACCTACTGCATCAATATCGGTTTCGTCTACAGTGACAATAACGATGCGAGAATCAACGCCCTCTGGCGGACGCAGGCGAAAAAACTGGTCGAGAGTTACCCATTCCAATAGTTGCAAAGCCCCAGTAGCATTGCCGACAATTACAGCTACTGCGACAGTAGGAGCGATGACAAGGATGCCTTGCCATCGCTTTATCAATTTTCCGATCTGATGCCACATCGACTACAGCTGTTCGGTCAAAGGCTGTTGGCTTAAGTCTTTAAGCCCCACTTGCTCCAAGAGTTCCACCCATTCTTGTCTGACGGTAGCATCTTCAGGCCGCGCCAGACGAGCTGAACTTAAAATAGTCAGGGTATCATACCAGATGCCTGACTTGCCGTACAGAGCTGCTAACTGGATCTCAGTCAGAGATTCATTAGCTTCTGGAGCCGGAACCCGCTTCACCCATCCCCTCACAGCATAAGAATCTGGAAGCAACGTTTCTTGTGACCGAATAAAACTCACCGACCATTGGTAGGTTTTGCCGATTTCTAAAGCTGGTGCGTTTTCCGGAAGCTTAATCGCAATGACTCCTCCGGTTTTGTTCAAATCGAAAGTGGTTTGGAAATGATACTGGCGGTCTTCGCTGTACAAGCTAAAGAAAATTTGCTTGTAAGAAGTCTGGGGAATGTAGACAAAAAAGGTGGGTCGTTCGGCTCCCGTCCTACCTATATTGCTACTGGGTATTAAAGGGGTTGGGTTGAGAAGTTGTTCGCTACGAGAACCGCCCGCCATTGTTCTGGTAGGGGCGTTGTCGTCTGGAGAAGAAAATCCGATTTCGCCGCGAGAACCACCCCCCATTGTTCTGGTGGGCCCGTTGTCGTCTGGAGAAGAAAATCCGACTTCGCCGCGAGAACCACCCCCCATCGTTCTGGTGGGCCCGTTGTCGTCTGGAGAAGAAAATCTGATTTCGCCACGAGAACCACCCCCCATTGTTCTGGTGGGCGCGTTGTCTTCTGGAGAAGAAAATCTGATTTCACCGCGAGAACCGCCCCCCATTGTTCTGGTGGGCGCGTTGTCTTCTGGAGAAGAAAATCTGATTTCACCGCGAGAACTACCGCCGAGCGCCTGACGCGGAACTTCATCGGTAGGTGCTTCGTACTTAACGCTGACTATTTTGGGAATGCGATCGAAAGCTCGAGCCTCAAAACTCCAAGCCGTTCCCCCGCCAACAATGACAGATGAAGCAATTACCAGTAAACTTGCTAATCGATAATTTCTCCCTGAGATATTTTCCCTAGAGTAGCTGGTTTCCATACCCTGAAATCTCCTTGCTTGTTTCAGGTTAAACATTACGATTTGTGATACCCTGGCTCTAACATTTTACAGCATTAATTGATTTTTTATGTTTTCCTGCGCTCTTTAGTATAGCTTTTTGAGGAACTTGCGAAATTTAATTAAATCTTTAAAAAAAGCAATTTTTCCGTAATTTAAATTTATTTGTATTTTTAATTACATTTATCCAACGCAGTTTTAGCTTACACCAAGTTGTATTCATTCAGCCAACTATGTTTGCCTTCTGCTCCTAAAACAATCTAAATCTACTATTTTTAAAAGCAACTCGATATTATTCTTTTTTGATAGCTTGAAGAGTGGGGGAGTGGGGGGTCTGATGGAGCGGGAGAGTGGAAAAAATGGCTCTCCCGTTGTTGTGGCGATCGTAAAAACTAATTCAATCGTAGGGTAGGTTAGGTAGGGGCGATCGCTTCAGTAGACATCTCCTGTAAAAGAATCTCAAAGGGCAGGCAGGATGCCTACCCCACAAGAATTTTTGGAAATGTCTGGTGCTTTCAAGCAATAATTAATTGCCCGTGCTGTCACCCACCATCCGGCCTATCTGTAATACAAACAAACATTTTCCACGATAAACGCGAAAGACTCATAAACTAGAAAAGGCAGATTTTAATAGCGATCGCACTGCTATTGCCAAACTACCGACAGCTCGACTTAGTTATGTAATTGCTAGCGTCGCTAACATTGGCGTATAGTTCTACCTGGCCATTAGCATTCACCCGCCAACTCGTAGCTTCTACTAAGGGAGGCTGTTGCTGACGGAAAAGTTTTGAATCTAACTGCCTGTTAGTGCTTCTGAAAGTTGGCTGGGTGTAGTCGTTCCAGTCCGCCCAAACCTCGAAACTGGAAATTGGTAGGGTGGGGTCTTCCGACAAACCGCCGCGACCGGCAACTGTGAAGCTATTGTTTTTATCGGGAGTGCAAGCGGCGACGACTTGTTGGGTGGGGTCTACAGGATTTTGGGGTAATTCTATCAGTGCGCCAGTAGTATTAACTTCCGGACTGTTGATATTAATGCTGCCGGAAACTCCCAGTTGCGAACTGGCGGTGATTTGGCTGTCGGGGGAAGCGAATAAACCTTGAGAGTTGATTTGGATATTGCCGCCTGTACCTTGGAAGGCATTGGCGTTGACTTCGCTGCCCTCCAGGATGGCGAAAGTGTTGGCGTTGATGGTGAGGTTGCCGCCGTTACCGGTACCGCCAGCTTGGGTGGAGATTTGACTGGCGCGGCGCAGTTGCAGGAAGTCAGTGGTGATGTTGATGTTGCCGCCTTCACCGGATTCAGTCTTAGCCGAGATATTGCCTACCCTGTCGAGGAGGATAGAACCTGCGTTGATGTTGACGTTGCCTGCGATACCCGTACCCTCGTTGGCAGCGCTGACTCTTGCGCCGTCGGAAATGGTGAGGCGAGGGGTGTTGATGGTGACGGTGCCGGAGTTTCCAGAGGGTGTATCTGGTAGTCCGAAACGTTTTCGGAAGGCTTCAGTCTGTATAGGAGCATCAGATTGTATTCCAGAGGGAAGCCCCCCTCTCTCTGGCTTACCACTAACTTCTACAGAATCAGACGCATTAATAATTAGATCTCCTGCTGAACCGCTGTTTAAAGTTGAAGTGCTAATAATTCCTCCATCCCTGACTACAACTCTTGATGTATTAATAGTTACATTGCCAGCATCGCCAACAGTAATAGTTGCGCTTCCAATAGAAGCTGGCTGCAAATTGTTTTGTATTATTCCGCTTACAATTACAGATTCAGCAGCATTTATCGTTACATTTCCAGCTTTTCCAGTACCACCAGCACTGGGGGCTGCTAAAACACCACCATTGGACACAGTTAAATTCTGGGTTGAAACTATGATATCTCCTGCATTTCCAGAGCTAAAACTTCTAGCACTAAGCAGACTCCCAATACCAGGATTAAGCGTTGAAAAATCACTTACCTCTACATATTCAAAGGCATTAACAGTTAAATTTCCACCTTTTCCATTGGCAAAACTTCTACTTAGAATTGCTCCTCCATGAGATATAATCAACCTTCTACTTAAAATGGTTATTTCTCCGCCTTGGCCTTCTTCTATAGTTTCATTAATTAAGCTGCTGCGGAATGTAGCATTTTTGTTAACTCCATTTAATTCTAATAAATCGGATGCACTGACTATAATGGTTCCTGATGTTTGTTTTCCTTGATTTTGAATCAAGGCTATAGAACCATCTGTTAAGTTGACTTGCCTGCCTACAATCTGGATAGACCTACTACCTTGCCCACTTGCATCTACAGCCGCTTGTTGAGATAGGTTGATATCTCCGAACTCCTGTACTTTTTCATAGCCCAAAATCCAGCCAGAATTAGTTTCTCTAATACTTACTTCACCCGTACCAACCCCACCCAACTCAATTCGGCCTTTCTCTGCCGTCACTGTACCGCCATAAAAATTAATATTCCCCCCAACTAAGACTAAAGTTTGACCGGGTTTCACACGGAGACCACTTGTACTTTCACCTCGATTAATTGGCGACGCTGTTGGGTTTTGAGCAGTGAAGCTGTGACCTGTACCTTGTACTTGAATTGTTCCTATATTCTGTTCAAATTGCAAGCCAATAGGAACACTAACTGTTAGCAAAGTTGGTGCTTGAGGAGCAATAGCACTGAAGGAGTTACCATCAGAGAATTGAATACTGTTTCCTGTAGAGCCAATAAAAGAGCCGCCAATATTTAACCGTGCATTCAGACCAAAAATGATGCCACTAGGATTTAGTAAAAATAAATTAGCAGTTCCGTTAGTGCGAATTGTTCCATCAATATTAGATACTTTCCCACCCGTAACGCGACTAAAAATATTTTGAATATTACTGCCATTATTAAAAAATGCTTCCGTACCGGTAGGAAAAGAAAATTCCTCAAAGCTGTGAAAAATATTACTTCCTGCTACTGTTCCACCATTGATAATTAAAGTATTATTATTAGGAACAACTATTGAATTATTGGGGAGAGTATCATCGGGGATAATTTGTGCATTTACTTGACCGGAAAAGAAACTAAGCGGTAAAGTTAGCAGAATAGCATAGTGCAATATTGAGGAGAAAGCTTTGCACAAACTTGAAGGACTATGCTTGCTAATGTGACTGATTAGCATGATAAAATCTGATAATTTACTAGCATCTTAGCATTTCTAAGTTATTACTAGGTTAAAGTTGAGAAATTTTTTGACTGCTAGCTAATTCCGCAGGTCGAGTTAGCACCTATATTAAGTCTCAGCGTATCGCTTCCATAGAGACAGTAGTGGGCGATACACTTGTATTATCTGATGATTCCAGAAGTTGCGGCTGTTACTGAGGATGGACAAAGAGGTGGAATGCCATAGAGCTCGCGCACTTCCTCTAGGGGCATATCCACGACTTCCCAGAAGTTCCAATGATCGGAAAGGTCTACTTTGCAGGCTAGTCCTCGCTGCAACGCCTGCATCACTAAAGGAATATCGAATAGCCCCTCGCAGGCATCTGCTTGGGGAGTGATTTTGATCGCCCAGTGAAAGTGCAAAATCGAAAACAGCAGAAACATAAAGCCATCTTTGCGAGTATAACCTGCTTGAAAAGCACCAACTAGAATTTCACCAATTGGCTCGGTATTGTAACCTGAGAGGATATGACTGAAATCGTGATAGACAAATCGTTCTGGAATGCCACCCAGCTCTCCTGGAAAAATTATACATTGCTTGGTGAAGTATTCCCAAAAGATACGGCCTAAAGTGCCCTCCGGTAACAGACCTAGTTTGCGGAACCTCCATGCTAGATTGATGTCTTTCCCTCCTGTCTTAAAAAGCGTGGGCTGCACAAGGTTTATTAGCCCTATGATACCCTCTTCTTGATAAGAATCTCTTACGAGTTGGCCCATAACATGGCCTATCACATCCATTTGCACGAGAAGTTTATAACCCCTTGCTACCTCATACAGCACTCGTAAACCAGGCTCTTTAACAGAAAAGGCTATAGCTAAGGCTTTTAAATTTTTTAGTTGCTGAGGGAGTCGGTGGATAGTATGTTTACCTTCAACCAATGTCATCACTATTGCCATTTGCACCAACCACTTACGCTGACTGGGTTCAACGATAAGTTGGGCAATTTGAGACGGAGCCACAGGCGATGATACAATTTGGTTATTTTTTCTACCTCGATGCAGATCGCTTAGAACCTGTAAAAACTGCTGTTCGCGTAGCGTTAATGCTTGTGGATTTGCAGCGACGGTTGTCATTGCTTGCAGCATTAAGGGTAATTCCCGACTTGAAAAACTAGGAATATACATGATAAATTTCCTGAAGTTGTTAATGTATCTAACAATTTATCTGTGAAGCCTAAATAGAAGAGTTGTAGGCTATTTACCGATAAAAATTGGCTTTTCAGTCTACTCTTGATGCTTTTTTATCGGTTGCACAAGTAGTTTAACTTGCTCCAACAGAAACGTTTATTAGCATCGGTGAAGATGCGGGGGTAAGGCCGAGTGCCACGTCCCCCCAACGCATAACTATTGCTCCAGCAGTAGATGTTCCGCCGAAGGTGTAAATAAGAACAAGATCATTTTCACGAATTTTACTCAATTGAGAAGCGTGGTAAAGATTAACAATTGGAGATGCGGCTCCAATATTCCCGTATACAGGGTTGGGGTTAATTGTGCGCTCAGGGTCGATTCCTAATGCCTGTGTGTAAACACTTGAATACCAAGCAGTGTTTGTATTGAAAACAAAAAAGTCAATTTCATCGAGTGTCACACCAGCATGAGCGATAGCATCTTCACAACACAAGCGACAAAATTTTACAAACACATCGCTAAACATTTTATTAGCTTTATTTCCTGCCCGAATAAACATTCGTGGATTGCCATGAGAATCTACAGCAAGTTCATTAAAGAAAGCATGACAAGTTTCAGAACTATGAATAATTTTGCTGCTGAGAATACCTTGGTTTGTTTTGAGTTTTCCAACTACAAAAGCTCCGGCACCATCACCTACTAAAAATGAGAGTGTATCATTTTCATCAATGAAACGAGAAAACGCAGATGATGCTACTACCAACACATTACAGTATTCTCCCGTTCGTACTAAGGAACAAGCAGTTTGGAGTGCAACTAGGCTACTCGTGCAAGTTGAATCAAGGTTCCATGCAGCCCCCTGTAAACCTAATTTACCAGCTAAAAAGGCAGCATTTCCTGGTACTATTTGCTCTGGAAACATTGAGGTAACGAGCATTAAATCGATGTCTTCAGGAAAAAGTTTTGCTGCTTCAAGTGCTTTCATCGCTGCATCATATTCCAAAGTCAGCGAAGATTCATCAAGACCAAGTACTCGCCGTTCTACTGCACCTCGAAAAGGATCGGACAGATAGGGATTCATTGCCTTAGCCCACAAATCAACGTCTTTGTTGTTGAGTGATTCAGCAGGAGAAAATGCCCTTGCTAAGCTTTTGTGTTCAGCCTTTTCTACCAATTCAGGATAATTTTGACGAAAATAATTATTTGTCCTTATAGTCTTAGGAAAACTAACAGCAATAGACTTAATACCCACAGGTATTTTCATAATAAAAATGCTCCTTTTTCAAAACAATTATGTCCTTTATTTACTGAAAGCAACTATTTTTTACGCGCTCATTAGTCCAGTAAACAGCGGTAATCAAGCTTTGAATTTGACTATTAATGGGTACGCTCATTCCAAACAAAAAGCAATTATTTCGGTTTACAACCAGTAACAATACTCCAATAGCCAGTGCTAGGCTTTACTTCGATTTCAGTAAAACCAACTTCTGCTAACATGGCAGACAATTCAGCACCTGAATATTGCTGTCCCTGCATCCCTACAAGCATTCCTACATTGTATGCAGCAACCGTAAACGGGCCTTTTTTAGAGTCGTCATAGAGCATTTCATGGATAATAATCCGACCACCAGGTAACAAGCTTTCAAAACTTTTTTGAGTTAAAAACTGCCCTTGTTCTGGCGACCAATCGTGATATATATCCGAGTAAAAATGCAGATCTGCTGGTGGAAAAGAATCCTTCCACATATCACCTACAAAAGTTCTAACTTGACTCTGCAAACCATAGCGCGTAACGAACTCCTGAGCTACTTCACAAACAGGTTGCAAATCGAAGACAGTAGCCTGCAATTGAGGCCATTTCAATACAACGCCAATCGAGTGAGCGCCTGACCCTCCAGCAATATCTAATAATTGTTTATACTCGGATAAGTTTAGCAATTCTGGCCAAGCTAATGCTGCTCCCATACTGTGGCCGTGCATTCCATAGGTGAAGTTTCGTGCAGCAGCTACTTGCTCTTCAAAAGACTTGAATTGCCTGTTTTCAGCAAGTTGCTGAGAGTTGGTCAGTACGGCTTGCTTTAAACTATCAAATGATGAGACTAATTCATCATTTACAATCATCAAATCCAAAAAACCACCGAAATATGTATGGCTGTTTTCCAACAGATATTCTCTGGCTAGCAAAGTTAGGCAATAAGAGTCTTCTGTCACATCTATTAATCCTATAGATGTAAGTACGCTCAAAATAGCAAAAGCTGGACGGCTAGCAATCTTTAACTTGTCGCAGATTTCCCCAAAAGAAAGGGGTTTTTCAGCCAGAACAGAGAATAGCTTTAAGTTATGGGCTACAAGAAGAACTCGATGAGCTTGACCAGCTAACAAAATATTCCACAGTAGCCCTTCATCTGTCTTAGGTTTTTGAATGTTGACACAAGTTTGCTGACTCATTTTAACCTCCTATATGTTACTATTTAGAACTTTATGCAACTAAACTTTGAATCCGATTGCCGATTGGTGCAGGACAAGTCGGATCGATGATGACATCAACCACAAACGGCTTTTCCGATGCCATTGCTTCTTTCAAAGCTTTCTCAAGCTCAGATTCGCGTTCCACGCGAGTGCCATCAGCTCCCATACTCTTAGCCATCTGTACGAAATCTACTGAAGGAAATTCTGCATCCACACCATCAAACCCAAGTCTTGCCATACCTTGAGCGCACATATTGTAACGACCGTCGTTGAGAACAACCCAAACCGCAGAAATTTTATACTTAACCGCTGTGCTAATATCTCCGCCATTCATTAACATCGCCCCATCCCCAACGATCGCGACTGCTTTTTTATTCCGCACTAAAGCAGCGCCCAAAACGCCCGTCACCGCATGACCCATCGAGCCAAACCCAGTGCTGACTCGATAGCGTCCCGGTTCGGTAAACCGCAATTTATTGGTTGTCCACGCAAAGGAATTTCCCGCCTCTGCGATCGTTAGCGCATCACTTCCATCAACAACGACTCGCTGAATTGCTTGCATCAATACTTCCGGTCTGATTAGCCCAGTATCGCGGGGGGTGAATAATTCTTGTGATGGCCAGGATTTTGGGATACGGCTAACGCTACGCTTCGCGAACGCTTTTGATGTTTTGGGATATTTCTGAAGGCACTTGAGTAACTTATTCACAAATGCGTTCACATCAGATTTTATCGGTATCTTCTTGACCTTTGGATAGACAGTTTTTAGCACATCCGGGTTAAGGTCAACATGAATAAACTCCCCAGAGGGAGTCATTGCCGGACTCCAAGTGAATTCACCCAAGCGAGTCCCTAATACCAACACCCGTTCTGGCATTTCTTCCTGCATAGAAGCGATCGCAGACGCATTGCCGCCAAATCCTGTAACTCCGATAAATTGTTGGTCATCTTCCGGAAAAATTCCTTTACCACGGGGCGAACACATCACGACTGCCCCAGTTTCTTTAACGAGTTCGCGGATCTGATCGGTAGCACCCCGCGCCCCAAAACCCAGCCAGATCGCAAATGGTTTTTCAGATAGTATCTTGGCACACTCCTCGACCTCTTTCTCAGGAGCGATCGCAGAATGAAATAACCTTTTTTGGGGGATTGAGACATTACTCAAACTTAACTGGATAGCCGTGGGAACGCTGATATGAGCGACAAAACCACTAGGTTGCACTAACCCTTCCTCTAACTGCCAAAATACTTCTGACAGTTGCTTGACATCCTCCAAAATTTTTGCATAATGAAACAGCGCTCCCGAAGTAAAAATCCCTTCTATTGGCATCGTATAAGGGCTAGTTTCTTGAAAAGCTAACCTACCTCGTTGTGCTGCTGAGGTAAAAGGCGAGATCAAAATCACTTTTGCCCCTTCCCAACGTGCCGCGAACATTCCCGTTAAGGCATTGGTAATTCCCGGCCCTGCTGTAGTAAAAACTGCTACAGGATCGCCACTGGCAAAATAAGCTTCGGTTGCGGCAAAAGCTGCACCCGATTCGTGCCGGAAGTGAATCACTTGAATGGAACTGTTTTCCAGCGCCGCCCACATAGGAGCGATCGCACCTCCCGAAACTCCAAACGCATACTTTACGCCCAATCTTTCGAGCATCTTAACCACAGCTTCAGCCACCGATTCACCAGCAAGTGACCGCTCGTTAAGCTGAGGGAATGCACCCAAACTTTCTCGATTATCGTTGGAATTTTTTTCGGAATTGATTGAGGGTATTTGCTGTTTTACAGCACTATCTGGGCTAACAAGCGTTTTTGTGTCCCAATCCAAATTTCTTTTTATCTCATCAATTTTTTTCCGCTCATTCGCAGATTGTTCGCCAACCGAGTTTGGCGTAATTAAAACGTTATTCATCCCCACACAACCAGCATCTTTTACGTAAACTGAACTATGAGTGTTTTGTCCGTCCCATCTCTTAGCGCGATCGCTTTAGAAATTTTTGGTTTGGTTTTTTCTCAGACTTTTTACATTATCTTCTCTTTTAAATAATGTCAACTAGCTATGGGCAGATTTTACCTTTTTTTAATCTTCCTTTTAAATAATAAAAAGCAAATTTTAAGCACGAAAAGGTTACTGCAAAATTGAATTTTTGCAGTAACCTTTTACAAAAAAATATTAGATGATTTTCTCCGATCGGAAATTACATAAAGATTGTTTCTTCCTCCGAAAACTTGACACGAACATACCCTCAAAAGAGTGAGGCGATCGACTGCGATCGGTTAGGGTACCGCAGCCGAGAAACTTAACCAAACTATTTCGATCGCGCTACAGCTATTGCTTTCTCATCATCGCCTCCTCACGCAACACGGTTTTCAAAATCTTTCCCGTTGCATTCTTAGGCAAAGAATCTACCAACTCGATCTTGTGGGGAACCTTATAATTAGCCATTCGTTCTTGACAAAAAGCCATCAATTCAGCTTCCGTAATAGATGCTCCCGCAAGTAACCGTACATTGGCATACACAACCTCACCCTTTATCCCATCAGCAACACCATAAACTGCCGCTTCCGCCACAGCCGGATGCTGATAGAAAATCCTTTCCACCTCGCTGGGATAAACCTTAAATCCAGACACATTAATCATGTCCTTCAAACGGTCAACCAAATAGAAATCTCCATCCTCATCCATATAACCGATATCCCCGGTATAAAACCAACCGTTTTTAAGCACCTTTGCCGTTTCTTCCGGGCGATTCCAATAACCCAACATGACGTTTGGCCCGCGAATGATAATTTCGCCCAATTCGCCAACGGGAACCTCTTCGCCGTTCTCATCTACCACCTTCATTTCCACATTGTCGATCGGCATTCCGATCGACCCTGTTTTATACTTCCAAGGATGGTTATAACTAGCGCATGGTGAAGTTTCTGTTAACCCGTAACCTTGATAAATCGGACGTCCGAATTTCTCTTCCCAACGCCGCACGATTTCCACTGGCAAATTCGCTGCCGCACTGAAATAATAACGAACAGAACGCCAGTTGAATTCATCCAAATTCTCTTCCAAAAGCTTCGCAAAAACAGTGGGAACACCGAAAAACATGGTCGCCCCTTCTTGCGCGATCGCCTGCATAACTCGCTCCAGTTTGAAGCGCCTTTGCAAGATAATAGTTGCCCCCGCATTTAATCCGCTATTCAAAATTGCATTCTGTCCAAAACAGTGGAATAAAGGCAAATAAAGCAACAACTTATCATTTGGTGTAATTCCGCAACTGTAACGCTGGGAGTGCATATTCGAGACCACATTGCCGTGAGAAAGTACTGCACCCTTGGGAAATCCAGTCGTTCCAGAAGTGTAAACAATTGTCGCTGGGTCTTTCGGTTCCATCTCTACACATTGAAAGATGGGAGAAGAAATTGCCATTAATTCTTCTAGTTTTAAACCCGTTGCATTGGGACTGTCTGTCAGCAACACCCGCCCCAAGTCAACTAAATCGCGATCGGGCACATTTGACCGCAACTTTTCAGTTGTAATAATCGCCTTCGACCCCGAATCGTTAAGGATATACCAAATTTCATCTCGCTTCAGCATTACGTTAATGGAAACCAACACAGCCCCCAGTTTTTGAATGCCGAAATAAGCAAAGATAAATTCCGGAATATTGGGCAAATACAAAGCTACGCGATCGCCTTTTTTGATACCCAAATTTTGCAATCCATTCGCGACTCGATTTGCCCTTTCATCGAGTTCTTCGTAACTGAAACATTGACCTTCAAAAATCAGAGCGGTTTTTTGAGGAAAAATGCGCCTCCCCCGCTCAATGTTCTGAGCGATGTTCATGGTTTTAGGAATAGGGAATAGGGGTTAGGGAATAGGGGCTAGGGAAGAGGGAAGAGAAAAGAAAAAAGAGGTGGAGACTTTATCATCTTTTTTACCTCTTTTCTCTAGTCCCTAATCCCTATCCCCTAGCTCCTGCAAAATCTCTTTGACAGCTTCTACAATTACCCCGCCAGCTTGAATATCAGCGGTAATTGCTGCCAAATGTTCGTCTAAAAATTGGTCGCGATCGTTCCAAATATAAGGTTCTTTGGCAGAAGGAGCTTTTCCAACTACTTGTCGCACCGCTTCATACAAAGGTTTAGTGCGTGACGACAAACACTTTTGTCCATCGTAATGACCCGCCACTTTAAAAGTTCGCAAGTCTACCGCTTGCACGCCAAACATCAAAGCAACCGCCATATATTGCTGAGCGAGTTCTATCGAATTCCGGGTTAAATTCGCGGCGGCAAAACCTTGAGAATTGATATTTTGGTTGAATTGTTCTGCATGAGTGGGAAAGCGATCGGCGATCGAATTACCGTAAAATGTCAACATCGGCATAATGGAATTTCCCGTAATTTGTAAAGCCTTCAATCCCATGTTGACCGAACCTTCAGTATTCCCCACTAAAGAAGGAGATAAGCCATTATTAAACTCCGGTGCAGCTAACAGCGCAACTTGCACATCCAAATGCTTTGCCAACAATCCCAAAAGATAGCGCAACCGATCCATTCCCACGCTGATATACTGCCCCAAAAAGTTACCGCCGTGATAGCTAGCTTGATGATTCACATCAATAACGGGATTATCGGTAACCGAGTTGATTTCTACTTCAATTTGGCGCTCGATTTCTTTCATACCATCGACGATCGGCCCCATATATTGCGGCAAACAGCGCAACGAATAACGGTCTTGAATTAAACTTTCCCCATTAAAGTGATTCGCGCCGTTTAATTCATCGAAACTCAAACGCGAACCGGCTAGCAACTTCACCATTTCTGCCGCTGTCCACACTTGTCCGAAATGCGGTTTCAGTCGGTGGATAAAGGGATGAAATGATTGATTTGTCCCGCCCAATCCTTGTATCATTAAGGCATGAGATCCCATTGCCAAAGCGAGTAAAACTTTAGCGTCATAGGTGCAAAGAGCGGCAATTCCAGTCATCACAGAAGTGCCATTCATCATGGCTAAACCTTCTTTGGGTAACAAATCGATCGGAGGCATTCCCAACCTTTCCAAGGCTTCTAAGCATGACATTTCTACGCCTTTAAAGTCCACTGTAAATCGTTTGTCTAAGCCAATAATCGAACCTGTGATGTAGGCTAGGGGTGTCAAGTCGCCAGAAGCGCCGATCGAGCCGAGTTCGGGGACGTGGGGAGTAACGTTGTTGTTTAAAAAGGTTTTCATGCGATCGATCAATTTCCACCGAATTCCCGATGCACCTTGCAAGTGGAAGTTCATTCTTAAGAGCATCGCAGCTCTTACTTCGGGAATTGGTAGTTTTTTTCCGGCTCCGGCTTTATGATACCAAACTAAGTTATTTTGCAATTCGGAGGCATCGTCTGGTGCAATTTCCGTATTGGCCATGCCACCAAATTTTGTGGTTACTCCGTAAATCGGTTTGCCGGAATCCACAGCTTGACTGATATAATCGCAAGCAGCCTTAATTCGTTTGAGAATATGGCTGTTGGTTGTCAATTTTACCTGCGCTGCTTCCCTCGCTACTTTCACAACTTCTTCGATAGTTAGAAGCCTATCTCCTATCCCCACTTCCGTATTTTTTTTCACCTTGGATAGTTGTAGCAAAGGCAATGTTTGTGCAGTCGGCGCAGTTAAGTTGTCGAGCATTGTTACCAAAATCTCCTGTTGAATATTTAGTTAATTGCCAAAATCAGTCATGATGGAGCGAGCCAGCTAAAACCAGACATAATTATCAGGCAACTATTCACAAGTTGCTTGGCAAATATTTCGATAGCTGGAATTTAATTTCGAGTTACATTTTTGTGCAGAATATCTGCATAATTAATCAGGGCAGCGAATTTTTTGATGCCGTTTCCCTAATTCTGCCAAGACTTTTTTCGTTTTGATGCGTAACGCTAAATAATGCGATCGAAACAAAATTAGCTTCACGATCGCTTTGGCAAATAATTTAAATATTTCCGAACTAGGCTCGCTATATTTTTAGCCCAAAGTTCGGTGACTAAAATCAATTTCGTGAATTTTTTCATCATCGTTACAAGAATTCCCTGAATCGAGGTAGCTCACTCAAACAAAATACAGTTCTTTCCTCATATCACAAAAACTGAAGGCGAGCGCATCCTCTATTTAATACTTTTTGTGCGTGCTTTGGGATTTTTATGATTTTTGGGCAAAACTATGGCTTTTTTTGTGAGATTTTTACTATATAACCTTTCTTTTTGAATAGCAAGATACTTTTTTGTTTGTTCTATGATTTTTTTATGAAATTTCCTCTACGATAATTTTAGATCCAAAACTTACTTTAAAAATAAAAATTACAATATTAACCAGCATTTTTGCTGGCTTGTGTGATTAAAAACAAATGCTTTGTTCGGCAAAGTTATCTATTAGGAAATCTCCTAACTTTTATGATGTCATTTACTTTTTCCTCCCCATATAAAACTGGATCGGAGCGCAAAAGGCTGCTGCCGATCGCTATGCGAGGAGATGCGATCGAAATCACACTACCTCACTTTCCCACCGTGTTATCTTGCTTACACCCTCTAAAAGTGCTGCTTTCGTCTACACGGCCTAGCTTTGATAAGCTATTAATTAGCCTACGAGTCAATCATGATAACAGTAAATACAGTTATGGGTTAAGAACTATACAAAACTTAATCATGATTTCGTGACAAGGTAACAAATATTACAGAAACCGTTGCAAAAGAGCAGCTACTGCTGCCGATCGCCATAGGAGGAGATGAGATCGAAATCACACATACCCTCTTTTTTGTTGTGTTATCTTGCTTACGCTGTCTAAAAATGCTGGTTTTGCCTATACGGCTTAGCTTCGATCGACTGTTGATTAGCCGAAAAGTTAATCAAGATAACAGTACATACATTTATCGCTTAATAGCTATACAAAACTTAAAATGATTTCAGAAATTTTCCGAGAAACCTTAGAACATTACGGGATCACTGGCAAGCAAATCTCGCAGATATCTGGCGTAAGCGAGAATCACATCTCTGAGTTTCGCCGGGGGAAAAGCAAGACAGGTGTTTCTACCGATGTGCTTTGGAAATTACTAGAGGCAATGGAGGAAATTAGGCCAGGGTCTTGCGCCTACTTCTGTTCCCAGTTAGCAAAAGCTGGGGGAAGTAAAGGAAATATTGTATCAGAGCTTCCGAAACAGTTGGAGTCGCTGTTAGAGATGCAGAATTTCGTCGATGGGCTATCGGACGATCGACTAGCGCTACTCTTGATGGTAGTTGCTGGGCGGATTAAGAATGGGGGTAAATACAGTTGCCAAAAATCTAGCTAATTCTGCTCAATCTTAGTCATATTGATAGCTAAATAGCAATAATGAGCAATTTTTGGCGAGGGAGTTTTTGAGAAAGCTGTTTTCACAGTATAATCACAACATGAAGCTAGTGGAACGTCATATTATCACAAAAAACCATCCTCTCTGGTCAGAAATTGACCACAAGGCTTTTTTGTCGAAAAATTTATTTAACCTAGCGAATTATCATTATCGTCAATACTTTTTTACACACCAGGAGAAATTAAACTTTAACCAACTTTACCACCTTCTATCACAAACCAGTGACTACAAAGCCTTACCCACCAAAGTTAGTAAGCAAATAATTCGCCGATTAGATACAGCATGGACAAGTTATATTCAAGCTGTAAAAAACTGGCAGAAACATCCCGAAAAATTCTTAGGTAAACCCAAAATACCGGGATATAAACATAAAACCAAAGGGCGCAATATCCTACCGTATCCTCACGAAGCCATCTCCAAAAAAGCCTTAAAAAAAGGAATTTGTCAACTCTCGATGAGTGAGCTCAAAATTCCCACATCAGCCCATGTAATCATCGAAGCGAGAATTGTGCCCAAAAGTAGTTGTTATGTGCTCGAAATAGTTTATGAAAAAGAGGAGGAGACAACCAACCATCAACAAATAGCCGGGATAGACTTAGGAGTTAATAACTTAATGGCTGTAACTACCAATCAAACAGGTGTCAGACCTCTTTTGATGAACGGCAGACCACTAAAAGCGATTAACACCTTTTACAATAAACAACGTTCCTGTTTACAATCCCATCTCAAACTCCAGCATAATCAAACCCAATCTCAAAGATTAAAAAAGCTTACTCATAAGCGCAACTGTAGAGTCGAAAATTATCTACATACAGCCAGCCGAAGAGTCATAGATTGGTGTAGAGAGCATCAAATAGGAATCATCGTAATTGGGTATAATGCGACCTGGAAACAATCAATTAACTTAGGCCAAAGGAATAATCAACAATTTGTGAACATTCCACATTATAGGTTAGTCGAAATGTTGACCTATAAAGCCCAATTAAAAGGAATTCAAGTCATTATAACAGAAGAATCTTATACATCTCAATCGAGTGCTTTAGATGGAGATGCTCTGCCTAAATATGGGGAAAAAAAACCCGTGTTTCAGGGACATAGAGTAGCGAGAGGATTGTATAAAACAGCGCAGGGTAGGTTATTAAATGCCGATGTGAATGGGTCATTTAATATTACCAAAAAAGTAATTCCTGATGTCTTAGACCAAGGAATAAAGGGTTTGCCGTTTAACCCTGTGGTGCTTGACCCACTACGAATGACTGGACTTTCCGCCTTTGAGTAGGTTTGAGTAAGTTTCGTTGAGCGGTTCCTGGCGCAAGCGAACAGAGTAGGAATAAACATTAACGGTATTGCACCTCCGGCACGCTACGCGAACGCCCCTACACAATACATATTTCGTTGTTTTTGTCAATTTATTCTAGTGGACTGGCGCTCTAGAGATGCTTTAATCACTTACTTACCTTCCGTTGCTTGGGAAACAACAATAGGCTGGGCGAATTGCCGGAACGCAATCAGGCTAACTGCCCAACCAATTCCACCCAAAATCAGAAATAGGGTACTCAACGGCAACATTTGCACGAGGGGTTGTACGCCTGCGCCTCCCAGCGTCATTCCACTATCGAATCCAGCCAAGAAGATGCTGTACACGCGACCCCGCACCGCAGTCGGAGCTGCCAAAGAAACGATCGCAGATAGCACCGGGAACAAGGAACCAAAACCCAATCCATATACAAGCGACCAAACAATCAGGAGATTTGGTGCGATCGATAATCCAATTAAAGCAGTACCAGAACAAAAAATAGCTATGCTGACAACCCACCGCTGCGATACCCGATTTCCCCATCGTCCCAAACCAAATCTGACCAGTACAGCAACCAAAGCATTCAGACTATAAAACAAAGCGGAGTTGGAAACAAATAAAGGCAAAAAGGTAACAACCCCACCGTGTAAAAAAGAGCCGATCGAGAACAACAGCGTCGCATCTCGCACCGGAAACCGCACAATTACTTTCCAAGGAAAAGAATTTTCAGATTGCTTTTCGATCGATTGCTTCGATCGCGATACCTTCAACCACGGCAAAGGTAAACTGAGGGCAAAACTTACAAGGATCGATCCTGCCAACAGAAATACAACAGCAATAAAACCAGCTTGAGCAAACACCAATGACCCCAGCAATGGCCCCAAAGAATAGCCGATCGTATTACACATTGCCAAATACCCCAACATCGCCGTGCGACGCACAGGAGGTACTAAATCGATCAACATCGTTTGAGAAGCTGTCGCGAATGCCGCCTGACTGATGCCATGCAAAACGCGCACACCCATCAGCCAAAAGGGATTAGGCGACCAAAGATACAGAGGTAAGATCGCCAACATGATTCCTAAGCCCGTCAACAACACGGGTTTTCGTCCCCAGCGATCGATTAACCAACCGATCGGCGGTCGGAAAAACAACAGCCCTGCTGCCAATGCACCTACAACAAATCCCACTGGCGCATTGTGCCAGCGTTGCGTCACGTAAAGCGGTAGAACTGGAAACAGTGCCGTAACCTGGGTGAAGTACACCAGCATTCCAGCACAGATGCAGAACAGCCACAGGCGGTACGATCGATTGGAATTGTTTGGCAATGAGTCAGAAACAGGGTTACTCGAAGGTTGCATGATGGGATCGGAGATGGATGCAGGGTAAAGATGGCTGTTTTACCGAAAACCGTGCGTGAAAGCCCCTGGCTTTAGACATGGGGATGAAACGCACCTGGCGATTTTAATCGCCGTCAAGTCCCTGGTTTCCACTTCTGATTCTCAAT
>NZ_JACJPW010000036.1 GCF_014696265.1 Aerosakkonema funiforme FACHB-1375
TGTCAATTTTTACAATACATTTGTACTATCCGTGGGTAGCGATCGCACTCCTGCAAGTGCCTTAACAAAAGTTCATACAGTGTCGATTACTTTTGTCCGACTACTTACCCGCAGATAAAGCATTAGCGATCGCGCAAACTATCGGCGAAGAATTCGAGAAGCGATTAACTGATTTAGGAAGATATCAAATTCCTCCATCCCAGCGCAATGATGCTAAATCGATCGCCTGTCATCGTTACCAACCGCCGCAAAATAAACCATCTGAATGTCAACTGAGTATGTCAATTGGCGTTTTAATTACCGCCTATAACACCCCGATTTATTACGCGCAAGACTTAACAGAACAGTTACTCAAATCTGCGAAAGCGCGTGCTAAAGAGTTGAAAAAACACTATCATTATTATGGCGGCACAGTTGACTTTTTGGTGATGAAATCAGTTACAATGATATCATCAAAAATAGCTTCATTTCGCAAGGAAGGTTTAACCAAATCAATCAAAGATAACCAAAAACTCAAACTTCATGCCGCACCTTACACGCTGCATGAATTAGGCGGACTGCTGCAAACTGCCGCAGCAATAAAAGAGTCGGGATTTCCGCGATCGCAGCTGTACCAAATTCGCAGTTTGCTAGAACGAGGCAAAAACACAGCCATCCTCAACTATCGTTATTTCCGCGTGCGTTTGGGTTCAAAAGAACAACAGTTGCTACAACAAAAATTTGAGGATGCTTGGTGTCAAGCCAAAACTAACGATGGCAATCTCGCACCTTGGATGTATTTACAAAGTCCAGAAAAAAAAGAAGAGAAATCAGCAATTTACGAAACTATTTGGCGCGAGTTAGTAGACCTTTATCCTTTTATCGAAGTTACGGAAAACGTTGATGCCAAAATTCAAGATACAGATAGGTTAAATGTAGGGGCGAAGCATTCGGGCGACAATTTATCTACTTAAACCCTATGTTTTCTGTCCGAATGCTTCGCCCTTCCCAGATCTAAATATTCTTAACCGATGGATCTCGCAAGCATTCAAGATACAATCCTAACGGGAGGAAACTGATGATCCAACTACAAAACTTAAGTCAAAATTCAACAGAATCTCTATCCATAACTGCGGTAATAGACAGTGCTTTATGCGTTGGCGCAGGCGGTACATCGGGAACATTAGCTGATAAACCAATTGTTCGCACAGCTACGGGAAAATTACTAATTCCCGCCTCTCAATTCAAAGGTCGCCTGCGTCACGAATGCGAAAAAATAGCCAGAGGTTTGCATAGGAAAGTCTGCGAATCTCCCAATCCCCAAACCATGTGTCCTCAACGTGCAAAATTTCCAGAGAACGAGGAAAGAGAATTTCATCGTCCAGATTATCAAATAGCAGGAGATGAACGCTATCACTGTCTGATTTGTCAAATATTTGGCAATCCCGCTTTACCTTCGCGTCTGCTATTTGATGACCTCATTTGCAACGAAAAAGCAGAAAATCTCCCAGAAGTATTGCGTCCCGGTGTTACCATCAATCGCCGCCGCCGGACTTCCGAAGACCAAAAGCTATTTCTCTTAGAAACATCGCCAGCAAATATCCAACTCGAATTTTCCGGTCACATTCATTTTTTGCCACGATATCCTGCTTATGCGAAACCGCTTTTATTCGCAGCATTACATCATATCCATGCTTTAGGCGGTAGTAAATCAGGTGGTTTAGGTTGGTTGCATTGGAAATTTCCAGACCTAAAAATTGATGATAACGCTTGGAATGCTTTAAAAACTTAAAAATAGCCAAAATAGACAATCCAAAATCCTCTCTTGCGAAGGTCACAATCGTGACGGGAACCGCCAAGACTGTGACTTCGCGCAAAATCTAAAATCCAAAATCGAATGACTTACGAAATTCAACTAACAATTACAGCCGTTTCACCGTTAGCCATTGGGAGACAAAAGCCTGGTGGTTCCGTAAGTGAAGCCGAAAGCTATATTCCCGGATCGGTGATTAGGGGTGCTTTAGCATCCGAAATCCTCCGCAAATCCCCCACACCAGAACCGGGGGACGACTTCCACAGCTTATTCTTAGGCGAAAATGCGGCAATTTTCCAGAATGGTTATCCTGCGATCGCCAAAGTTCAAGATAAACCAACGTTGCTACCTAATCCAATTCAGGTACTCCCCGCCACAGCAGTTAGTTCTAAAACCAATTCCGGTTTTAAAACAGATTCCAAAAATCACGGTGTTTTTGATACCTTAATCGATCGTTTTTGCGCCGGAGGCTATAACCATCCTTACGATCCGAATTGTCCGAAAGACTGTGGAAGAGTAGAACCTTATAGCGGTTTTTATGCTTGTATTGGTAACAATTACTATCCACTTTCAACGACTACTCGACTACTAACGCGAGTCGGAATCAACCGCCGTCGCGCCACTTCTGAAGAACAGGTAATTTACAGCATCGAAGTATTAAATGAAGTGGAAGGAAAAGAAGAACCTGCTACCTATCGCAGCAAAATTTTATTAGATAATGAGGAATTAGCTAATGCCTTAACTACTTTTATCAATTCCCATTCTTTCCGATTGGGTGGTTCTGCATCGCGGGGATTAGGAAAAGCAAAAATTATTGCTGCACTCAATCCCGTCACTACGGATGTGAAACCTCGGATTGACAAGTTTAATCGCGAACTCCAAGAACGGTGGAAGAAGTGGCAACTTTTTGGTGAACCCCAGCAAGATTTACTATCAAACCGCACCTATTTCACCCTCGATTTACAATCCGATGCTATTTTTACCGAAAATTGGCAACGAACCACAGTAATTAATGATAGAATGTTGAAAAAGTATGCTGCGATCGATGACCCTTCTTTAGAATTGCACGTTGCATATACCAGCTACGATTATCGTTCTGGCTGGAATGCCGCATGGGGATTGATGAAAGATGTAGAATTAGTTACCAACAAAGGTGGCGTGTATTTATTTAGTACAAGTTCACCAGACCTTTGGTATCAAGCATTAGGAAATTTGGAAATTCGGGGAGTTGGGGAACGTACTTCGGAAGGATTTGGTCAAGTTCAAGTTTGCAATGAATTTCATTTAGTATTTCGGGAAAACGCCGTATGAATTTAGCAGAACAGCAGATAGAACTCAAAGTCCAAAAAAACATCCGTCTTGCCGAAGATGATTTAGTGCTATGGATTCAAGCTGCTTTAGACAATCGTCAATCTTATGGCGATTTACAAGAAGCTCAATTTCGCAACTTAGTGCGCGTGGCAGATACAACCGATAGCGCGGAAGTGATTAAAAACTTCTTGCGCTATCAAGTCGGGCGCGATAATAAATGGGGAAGAGGTGACAATTCATTAGCAGCAACAATTGTCAATGATATTGATGGGCAAATCAAGAAAAAAGCTAATGATATTCACCAAGCGATTTCGGGCTCTAATTTAAAATTTATTTGGTTAGATTTAATTCGCCGCTACTTGGGGTATGGCGCTCGGTATTTGAAATACATCAAGTCTAAGTAATTTGCCTATTGACTTATTGGCAAGGAGGATAAATGCGTCGAATCGTAATTTCTACTATTGGCACAAGTTTGTTAACCAATCAAATTAATCGAGCTAATTCAGACGAAAAAGATTGGTATAATTTATTGAGAGACAATGCTAATTTATCACTGGCAAACACACCGTATGAAGTATTAACTATCATCGAAACATTGGTAGAAAGAGCCAAACAAAAATTGAAACAAAGCCAAGTAAAAACTATTCGGTTAGCTAGTGCTGAATTGAATGGAATTTATGGTTTATACCAGGAAAAACTTAGCGAAGGAAAACAGGATATTCATTGGTTAATTGCCACCGATACTGCTCAAGGACAAAAAACAGCCGAAATTGTCAGATCTTTTTTGGGTGACAATGAATTTAATGTGAATATTTACGTACCCCCAGGATTATCAACCGCTAGCAGTCGCGCTTTTGCAGATGGCATTGATAATTTAATTACTTGGATGCAAGAAACGATTCCATCTTTTAAGGAAAATGGCTACCAAGTTTCCTTCAATCTGGTAGGTAGTTTTAAAAGTTTGCAAGGATATCTGAATACGATCGGGATGTTCTACGCTGATGAAATTATTTACATTTTTGAAGGCCAAAATTCCGATTTAATTACCATCCCTAGATTGCCAATTACAATTGACACTTCGACGATCCAACCTTACAAATTACCATTAGCTTTAATGGATGCAGGGACAGAAATCGCTGTTGACGATGAAAAAATTCTAGGTATTCCAGAATCTCTAGTTTTTGATGACGGTCAAGAAATGACCTTATCGACTTGGGGTAAACTTGTCTGGACTCAATCTAAAGACGAGTTACTATCTCAGGAGTTATTGCCTTTTCCTCACCTAGAATATAAAGACTCTTTCTACAGGGATTACGAAAAAACTAAAACAAATCAAAAAGAACGGGTCAAATTGCAAGAGATCTTGGCAAAAGTCTCTTGTCTTTTGGAAAAATCAAAAGGTGATACCAGCATCTTAAAAGGTGAAGGAGGCGTCCAATATGACAAATACACGAATAAGGGTGATATGGCACATTTTCGCGTTACTCAAGGATTGCGGATAAGTTGCACGTCATCTAATGGAAAAATACTACTGCATCGCTATGGTAAAGAACCAGATGTGAATAACAATCCCTACTAAATCCAACCCTATGACATCCACCAAACTTTCCAACAAATTAACATTAGCCGAATTTCTGCAATTTCCAGAAACCAAACCAGCTAGTGAATACATCGACGGACAAATTTATCAAAAACCTATGCCTCAAGGAAAGCATAGCGCAATTCAAACTTTTTTAGCTTCTGCGATCGATCGAGTAGCAATTCCTATAAAAACGGCTAGTGCTTTTACAGAATTGCGTTGCACCTTTGGCGGTCGTTCAATAGTTCCAGATATCAGCGTTTTTACTTGGCAACGTATCCCTCTCGATGCTAACGGCGAAATCGAAAATACCTTTTCCATTCATCCAGATTGGGTAATTGAAATTCTTTCCCCAGAACAAAGCTCAACTCGCGTGATTGACAATATCCTTTTTTGTTTGAATGCGGGAACAGAATTAGGCTGGTTAATCGATGCCGAAGAGAAAATTATTATGGTTTTTCGTCCAGGTAAACAACCGGAAACTAAGGAAAATCAAGATAATTTACCCGTGTTAAGTTCGCTGGAAGATTTACAGTTATCCGCACAAGATGTGTTTAGCTGGCTTAGTTTAAATTGAAAATAAGGTAAACTATGTTTGATACTTTCAAAAATCGTTTGGAAATCGGCGGAACTCTCACAACTATAACCGCTTTGCGAATTAGTGCAGGACGTTCCACAGAACCGATCGGTTCCGATTTACCAGTAATTAAAGATGCGGTAGGACGACCTTTAATTCCGGGGTCAAGTTTTAAAGGCGCTTTGCGATCGCGTCTGGAAAGCTTCCTGCGCGGGATTGTGGGAAGCGATCGCAAATTAGTCGCCAATCCCGCCGTAGAGGATGAATGGTCGCTGAAAGCTGATGAAATTAAGTTACTTAAGGAAACATACACAAATGATTTTGACCTCAGCACTGCAATTTTAGAAGAAACCGATTTAGTTTCTCGGTTATTCGGTTCGCCTTGGATCGCCAGTAAATTTCAAGTGCGAGATTTAACGGTATTACCAGATAGTTGGTTTGGACAATATCAAGAACGGGATGGAGTTGCGATCGATCGAGATACCGAAACTGCTGCTGATGCCAAATTATATGATTTTCAAGTAGTACCAGCAGGAACGCAATTTGAGTTTAAAGCAGTAGTTGAAAACGCCGAACCTTGGGAATTAGGTTTATTAACCATCGGGTTGCATCAATTTGAAACAAAACAAATTCCGTTAGGCGGCGGACGTTCTCGCGGATTGGGTGTAGTGAAATTGGATATTCAGGAAATGCAATGGTTTGATGCAGAAGACGATCCAGAGTTATTACTAACTTACCTGCAAAATCTGGTTAACGGAGAAATGGATATTTACTCATGTTATCCAGAAAGAATTGCTTTGCTCAAACAGGAATGGACAAATGCTTTGATTACCCATTTAAGAACTTTCATGTCTGCTAATACCACTGCCGAGGAAAACAGCAATGTTTAAACGATTTGTCAATCAATGCACAATAGAGTTAACGATTACACCTGCTGGCCCAATTTTAATTAAATCTGGCAAAGAAGGTGCAGATCCCACGAAACCGGATATGGAATTTGTGGAAACCTATCACGGGGGAGGACGGACAATTTATTTACCTGGAAGTTCGCTGAAAGGTGCTATTCGCGCCCATGCAGAACGCATTGTGCGGACGGTGGGAAGCGATCGCCGTCCTGATAATTCTACCACTGTCTGGGCGAGCGACCCTCTCAGCGATGATAAAGAGGAACAAAAAAACATCAATCTTTACCTAGATAACTGGAAAAAGAAAAACAAAAATCATCCCCATCCCGGCGCGGAATTATACAAGCAATCTTGTTTCATTTCTCAAATGTTTGGTAATACTGCGATCGCCAGTCGCGTCAGAATAGAAGATGCTTATCCGGTTAATCCCAAACAATTGAAAATTGAAGCACGCAATGGAGTAGCAATCGATCGCGTGTTTGGTTCGGTTATACCAGGGGCGCTATTTAATTACGAAGTTTGTACTGCCGGCGAATTTCATACGAAAATTCATCTCAGAAATTTTACCCTTGCACAATTAGGATTGATCGGTTTAGTATTGCGCGATTTAAATCAAGGTTGGTTTGGGTTGGGTTTTGCTAAATCTCGCGGGTTGGGATTGGTGGAAGTTAAGTTAAATTCAGCCATTGTGCAATATCCCGGTTGTGTGATAAAAGATGAACAAATTAGCGCGATCGCACAACAAAAAAAATGGCCTCTTACCTCGTTACTGGGTGCGGGAATGTTTCTGGAAGATGAAGAAAGAAGCCGCTATGATTTCCCCGCAAACGAGCTGAAAGAAACATCGCCAAAAACAACACCAATGGAGTTTAATTTTGGCGTGCAACAGAGTTGGGAAGGGAGCGAAAAAGTGCGTGAATTGTTCTCGCAAACTGTAGAAGCTTGGTGTCAAATATTGCAGGGGACAGCAGCATGAATCCTTTTGTAGGTGTTAAACAAGTTAACTCATCTGACGATCTCAGAAAATTGCTAGATAAATTTGCGAAAAAGCCTACTTATTACTTTCTTCGGTGGCAAGATCGCGTAAGTGGAATTGTGGAGGACTTAAAAGATTTTCCCAGTCCAGAAGGGCAAATGTTTAATGGCGATCGCGAATTGCGTTGGAAACAACAAGGTCAAGGTTATTCGGTTTTGTTGCTGTCAATAACCGATCGGGATTCTAGCTTTAATTCTATTGATGAAGAACGAGATAAAAAAATAGAATGGCAAGTAGAACAACGACCTGCTTACATTTATCGCCCCGATGAAACTCGGTTTCCCCAAAAATTCATTGTACCTGACGCTCTCAATCCCATAATTAAGGATGAAAAAAATAATCCAAACAAAGTTAAACTAGCTCAACGTTATTTCATCGATCGCGAAACTTCTACCGTACATTTTATCGCTCTCATTGTTGAGATATCGCCATGACTGACAATCGACCAATTCGACGCCCTCAACCTAATCCTACACCAGAAACTAATAACCAAAAACCTTATCAACTGATTTCTTTACCCAGTCAGCCGCCACCGCGAGATAAACCAATTGGACAAGATCGATTTAAAAGCGATCGCATCAGCGGTACAATCTCTTTGCGCTTAACGGTGAAAACCGCTACTTTTGTCGCTTCTGGCGTCACCGCAATGGGTAGCGACTTATCGGGAAATGCCAAAAATATCCCGCTAATCAAAACTGCTGTCGGACGCGATCGACTGTTAACCATTCCGGGAAGTTCCCTTAAAGGTGTCGTGCGTTCTGCTTATGAAGCGATTACGCGCAGTTGTTTGTGCAAAACTAAGGCTGAATCAAATCAAATTCCCAATGGTTATCGGGAATGTAAAGATAATACTAAACTTTGTCCGGCTTGTCAAGTTTTTGGGGCAATGGATTGGCAAGGTTTGATTCGTTTTTCTGATGCGATTCTCAACAATGCACAGTGGAGTGTGGGATTTATGCCCTCACTTTACGCACCCAGAAAACAGCGTGCTGGGTACTATATAAATGGCAGAATAGCTGGACGCAAGTTTTATTATCATTTTGTTAAATCCATTGACAAAGGACAACAAGGTATCCCAGTCCAACAAGCGGGAAAGGAATTAATATTTACTACCCAAGTTGGATTGAGGAATTTAAGTTTAGCTGAATTGGGAACGCTATTGATTGTGTTAGGACAAGATAGTAAAAATCCCATCGCCTTAAAAGTGGGAAGCGGTAAGCCAATAGGGATGGGAACGATGGTAGTTGAAGTCACGGAAATTCAACGGATTGAAAAACAGAAAGAATGGCGCGATCGCTATTGCAATTACAACACTTCACCGCCTTCTCTGACTGGTAATTCCCTCAAAGAATTCATCCGAAAAGCTATCGAATTGGCATCCACCCAATTAGTACAATCGCAACAATTACAAGAATTGCGACAAGTGCTGCAATGGCCGACAACTAGAGAACCTATAGACGGAGTTTATTAAATGTTTACTACCACCGATTTAACCGAAATTCAATGGCAAATTGCTCATGGGATTGCCCAAATATTGGTCAAAGAAGAGACTGATGTAAATGAATTGGGTAAAGTGATGGCATATCTTCGCGCTTATAGCGATCGCGAAAATGCAGGCGCGAATTTTTTTACTTATCTGCAAACACTTTCCCGCCAAGGTAATAGAATCGGTCATAGCAAAAAAACATCTGGATATTACGAGTCTATGGAAAGAACTTGCAGCCAATATTTGCAAGCTTATCAAAATGATGTAGCAGCTATCCTGCAAATTTTAGGTTGGTCAATTCGCCTAATGCGCTACTACGAAAAAGCGGGGCCGATCGGCGAAATTACCGCTCCTGTCATAGAATCAACTCGGCAAGCCGAAATTTTACAAGTGACACAATCTCAAGAGTTTGCGATCGATCAAATCTTGGATGCCCAAGTTGTTGGCATTGCAGGTAATAAAGTGACATATCAAATATTAGGCGTAATTAAATTGACTGAAAAAGAACCGAAAAAAGCTAGTTCTCTCCAGAAAGAGCAGATGGTAAAAGTGAAAATTACAGGTTTGAAAAATGGCAGTATCAAAAGTGTCAAATGCGTTGATTAGAAATCTTGACAGAAGTTTGCCGTGGATGGAGAAAAACGGCTCAATAAGCCGTTAAAGATTTAGCGTCCCCAGATAGCCAAACCGCCGCCTCTACCTCTAGCTGCGATCGCCTTATCTGTGATGAAAAAATACGCAAAAAACGCTTGCTTGCTCACACTTTCATGGTAAAATTGTTGTGACTTGGCTTCACCGGAACGAATGTATCCAGAAAACAACGTCACTCCCAACAACTGCACCGTTATGCGAGTAAAGTCAAACGCCAAAATGTTTTTCTTGTGCAAAAATTTGGCAGGCCCGCTCACCACTAATTTTAGCGCTCCGATCGTCACCCGATTCTCAATTTGACCGGCTTCAAAATTCTGTTCTTCTATCTCTACAGATGCAGTCGAGTAAGACAGTTCAATTTTGACAAATTGAGGAATGTAGCGTCCCGCACCCAGTACAATTCCCGCTTTAGCGCGAGTTTTTTTAGTACCGGTAATAAAACATAAACGCCAATTGCCGATTAATCGGTCAAAGGAATCAGAAAAATTATTCTTTCTGGCGTCTTTCTCCGCCTGAAGCAAAGCATCGACTACCTCAGTAGCAGATGGCTTAGAAGCAGATGCAACTACAACAGAATTAGCAGCTTGTTCGATAATCGACATAATTATAACTAGGGGCTAGGGATTAGGGGCTAGGGATTAGGGTAAGAGAGGGAAGAGGGGAGAGGGAGGAGGGAAGAGGAGGAATTTTTGAATGATTGACTTTCCCTAACCCCTAACCCCTAATCCCTAACCCCTTTTTGACTTTACCTCTCCCTCACAACAGCAACTTGTCCGCTGTAATCGGTAAATCGCGAATGCGTTTACCAGTTGCGTGATAGACTGCATTAGCGATCGCAGCTGATACGCCGGTAATGGCAATTTCGCCGCAACCGCGCACGCCCAAAGGATTGAAATTCAGATCCGGTTTACCGACAAAAGACACTTCAATACGGGGAATATCTGCATGAACGGGAATGTGATAAGTTGCCAAATCTTTAATAACAGGTAATCCCAAATTTAGATCGTGAAGGCATTCTTCCATCAAAGCTTCTCCAATTCCCATGATAACACCGCCGCGAATTTGACTGGCAGCTGCTTTGGCATTCATCGCTCGACCCACATCCATGACAGAAATCCAGCGCTTTACCTGCACTCGACCCAGCAATTCGTCTACTTCCACTTCACAAAAATGAGCGCCCCAAGATTGAAATGCCCACTGTTTCCCTTCTTCTCCCGGTTGACTGGATGCAGTTATTTCTAAGAAAGGACGCCCAGATTCGCGCAGCGCAATTAAAGCTTCTGTCGCATTTTTCGCATTGACTTCTTGCAGTAACAATTGGCAAGCATTCGCCACCGCAGGCGCGAGGGAAGCTGTCATCATCGAAGCTCCCGCAAGTCCACCATTAGGAAAGCGAGAATCGCCAATTTCTACTTTAATTTTATCAACAGGAAGATCGAGAGTTTCTGCGGCTGCGATCGCTACAACAGTATAACTACCAGTCCCCATATCGTTTGCTGATGTTAAAACCTGCGCTGTTCCATCTAAAAGCAAACGTACTGTGGCAGAAGCTCCCATACGAATAGCGGGAAATGTTGCGCCTGCCATTCCCCAACCGACTAATTTATCATCGCGGCTAATTGCCTTAGTTTGCATGGGGCGATCGTACCACCGAAATTGTTCTGCACCCAGCTTCAAACATTCGGCAAAGTGTTTCGATGAAAAAGGCAGTTTTTTGCGTTGATGTTCTGTCGTGGCATTTTTTAAACGCAGTTCGATCGGATCGATTTGTAACGCCCAGGCAAGTTCGTCCATCGCCGATTCTAACGCATACATTCCTGGATTTTCTCCCGGTGCCCGCATAAAAGTCGGCATTCCTACATTCACAACCGCAATTTCTTGCTCGACGCGCAAATTCGGTGCAGCGTACATAGTAGGGGTAACGCCGATACAATTTTCCACATATTTGGGATTAACGGGGGAAGTATAGGATTTGGCAGCATGAGCGATCGCAATTAGCTGACCCGACTGATTTGCTCCCAATTCGATCGTTTGTTCTGTTGGCGAACGATGTCCGACAATCGCCGTCATTTGTTGTCGAGAGACAACAACTTTCAGCGGACGATTAATTTCCCGTGCTGCCGCTATGCAAAGAATAGCATGAGGCCAAGGCGAAGCTTTAGCTCCAAATCCACCCCCAATATAAGGACTGATTACCCGCACTTCCTCAACCGGAATGCCAAACAAAGTTGCATAAGTGCGCTGTTGCAAAAATACCCACTGGGTTGGCTCGCAAACCGTCAATGAATTGCGATCGTGCCATTGTGCGATAATAGCGTGAGGCTCCATCATCGCGTGTAATTGTCTTGGCGTTGTGTAGGTTGCTGATATTTTGACAGGCGCTGTTGCCAAAGCATCGGCGACATTTCCCTGTTCAAAAGAAGCATCCCGTGGCGATTTCTGAAATGATGCTTGTTGCCGATCGATCGTCGGCGTTTCGGTTTCGTATTCCACCTTCACTAACGAAGCGGCGTGACAGGCGCGTTCTAGAGTATCGGCAACAACTAACCCAATAATTTGCCCCCCATAATGAATGCGATCGTCTGCTAAGGGAAGCCTGGGTTCGCCAATATGGAAACTTGTTCCCTCATTAGCTTTTGGGAACGCTGGCATATTTTCATGGGTAAAAATTGCCAGCACACCGGCAGAATCTTGAGCTTCTTTAAGCTCCATTTTTCTGATGCTACCGTTGGCAATGGTAGCTACGATTAAATAACCGTAAACCAATCCGGGAATTTGATGTTCCGCACCGTAAGTTGCCGTGCCTGTAACTTTAGCGCGTCCCTCGTGGCGATTGACAGATGTGCCGATAACTTTGCTCATGGTTTGCTTCCTTTCCGAACCGATGTAACTAGCGCTTTTTCGATCGCTCGTTTTGCCATTTCAACTTTAAAACTGTTATGTTGTAGCGGTTTGGCTGCTTGTAAAGCGATGTTTGCTGCTTGTTGAAATAAGGCAACATCCACAGGTTTTTCCCGCAAAAACTGTTCTGCTTCCAAAGCTCGCCAAGGTTTATGGGCAACTCCACCGAGAGCGATGCGAACATCCCGAATGCGATTTTCTGCTAATTCGACAGCTGCCGCTACAGAAACTAAAGCAAAAGTATAGGAAGTGCGATCGCGCAATTTCAGATATACACCCGACTTAGCAGCTGGTAAAGCCGGGAGAATGACTGCGGTAATCAGTTCCCCAGCTTCTAAATTGGTATCGCGTTCGGGGGTATTTCCCGGCAAACGGTGGAAGTCATGAAAAGGAATTTGTCGCGTTCCCTGCCATCCTTCCACTTCCACAACGGCATCGAGAGCAGCCAGAGCAACGCACATATCGGAAGGATGCACAGCAACGCATCGATCGCTTGCACCCAAGATAGCATGAGTGCGGTTTATTCCCGTAATGGCAGAGCAACCGCTTCCGGGCTGTCGTTTATTGCAAGGGAATGCCGGATCGTAAAAATAAGCACAGCGCGTGCGTTGGAGGAGATTGCCTCCCACTGTGGCGACGTTGCGGATTTGTTGGGAAGCACCGGAGAGAATGGCGCGAGATAGCAGGGGGTAGTGGCGTCGCACGTAGGGATAATCGGCAACAGCGGTATTCGTTGCTAAGGCTCCAATCCGTAAACCCCCTTCCGGTAAGGGTTCGATCGGCTGCATCTGGAGGCGGGAAATATCGATAACCTGGGATGGATTTTCCAGATATCCCTTGATGCGATCGAGCAAGTTTGTACCGCCAGCAATGAATCTTGCTTCATTATCGTCGATCGATCGCGTTACTGCCTCTTGCACTGAAGTTGCGCGAACGTAAGCAAAGTTTTTCATGATTTGGCTTTGGCTCGGAACAGGGAATAGAGAATAGACTTCTCAACAAAGAAATTATCACTTAGGGTGAAGCATTTGGGGATAAAATCTAGGTTTTGCAACATAAATTGTCGCCCAAATGCTTCACCCCTACAGATATAAAAGATGTTGAGATTATTTGTTGGAGATGTCTAATAGATGGTTTTATGTGTGCAGTTGAGAGTCAAGAAAAGCAGAACAATTAGAAAATTACTCCTCAACGAGAACAAGCGCTTCGGGGGGTGGGGGTGTTTGTCCGATCGCTTGTCCAACAGCTGCGACAATACCGTTGTAGGCACCGCATCGGCACAAGTTACTGCTGAGACGTTCTTTGATTTCCGATTCCGAGAGTTCGGCGAGTTGGGGAGGATGGGTGAGATCCGGCGTTACTGCACTGGCGCATCCCTGTTTTACTTCCTCGATCAGCGCTACGGAAGCGCAAATTTGACCGGGGGTGCAATAGCCGCACTGAAAGCCGTCTTGTTCGATAAACGCAGCTTGTACGGGGTGGAGAGTATCGCCGTTTGCTAACCCTTCAATCGTCGTAATTTCTTTTCCGTCCTGCATCGCCGCGAGAGCCAAACACGAGTAAATCCGCTGTCCGTCGCACAAAACTGTACAAGCGCCACATTGTCCGCGATCGCATCCTTTTTTTGTTCCCGTAAGCCCTAAATATTCCCGCAGCGCATCTAATAACGTTACTCGCGCCTCTACACGCAAGGAGTAGGTTTTGCCATTGATGCGGAGCGTCAGCGGAATGCCTAAGTCTTCCGCCAATGCAATTTCAGGTTGCTCTTTTAATTTCATTTGCTTTTCCCTGTATTGGTTGTTACTGCAATTCGGTCTGCCAATGCCAACTAACCATCACTTTTTATTATGATTAATTTCCATATCATATCCGGCGGCATCGGTAACCGAAAAACTTTGCGATCGCAGCTCTGTTCATCTGTTGTAAAATAAGTTAATTGGAGTTGAATTTATCGCTACAATTGCAGGTGCGGCCATAGCGATCGCACCCTGTAACTGCTGAGTATCTATCCTTTTCTCGGCTTACTTTTTGGTTTCTTTCCTTTCCCCATAAACTTTTTCCTATCCGATAGGAAAATCCCGATCTTTTCGGAACTGACAATTTTCAAATCTTCGCCTTCCCGCTTGACTTTAAAAGACCAAAGTTGCTTGCAAGCTTTACAGCCGAGATTCCCCCATAGTTTCAGTTTGAAAAAGAACGGTTTGCCATCTGGTTGTTTGGGAGCTTGGATAATTTTGACCAAAATCCACTCCTCTGCCTGATTTTGAAATATCACTTCTCCATGTACAGAAAAGTAATCCGGTTCGATAGGATAATCCGGCTTAAGTTCAATACCTTGTTGGAATATTTCCGGCTCCCAAACCCCACATATTTGTACGTGAAGTTTTGGCGATCGTTGATTCTGGGAATCCTCAGACGCAGGGGTAGAAACTTCATTAGCTTCTTTAACTTCATTCGTTGCTTGCTTTATTTCAGCCTCTGTCTGCGGTTGTGTAACTGCTGATTCTGCATCGGATAAATCAGATTTTTCCGGCTGTTTATCGGTTGCTTCCTTTTTTGGTTGTTTGTTAACTTGAGGAGTTCTGGGATAGACAACAAACAGACGCTCTTTTTCTGGGTCGAGTTTGGGTGATTGAATCACTGTTTTTACTTTTCCCAACACTACCGCATCAACGATCGTATTGTCCTCTGTCAACAGAATGCCTTTAAACCATTCTTTGCTATTTTTATTTTCTGTCGAAGCTATATATTTTGCAGAAATCAAACCAATCGCCCTGTGCTGGAATTGGTCATCTTGAGGAGTCCCAACAGGATGAGAGGGAGGAGCTTGTCTTTTTCCCCTTTCATAATACCGCATCTGGCGCAATCTCGCCCTCTCTATTTTGGGATAAATTATTTTCTCTTTTACCTGATTCGATTCCTTCAGTTTCGGCTTGGTTTTTAGCTTAAGCGAAAGTTCGAGTTTTTGCTCTTTCGGCTTTTCCAAAAGTTCGTTCAGAGGCTGATTTATTTCTTGTAACTGCGGTAAGGGTGTAGGGGCTTCCGCATTTGGCGGCTGCGCTTTTTTTAATATATACAAGGGTTGCTGTGGTTTCTTTTCCATCGGTAGGTGCTGATAACTTAAATTACTGTCTAGGCTGAGTGCGTCTTTGAAGGCAACGATTTGGTTGCCAGAGACTCTATCAAGAGTTTCTACCATATTACTTGACGATCGCAATTCCGCACCAGACAGAACCAGGGGCATATAGCCCCGGCTCTTTCGACTAGCGACAGCTGCGATATTTGATGTGATAAACTAAACCACGGTGAGCGAGATCGAAGGAGTCAACGGTGGCCATTCCGGAACCGCTGGCGGTCATCGCCGCATTCACCCGCATATTTACACTATCACCACAGCTCGACCAAACATTAGCCACAGTTGCTAAGCTATCTCGAACGTTATAGTTAGTTTCGCCCCTGAAAGTGCGAGAAAAAACTGGGCCGCGATTACCCGCAAAAAAGTATTCCGCTCGTAAGTTCGCAGTAGTTCCAGGTGCAACATAGCCGCGATAATCAGCATCGTAGAGGGAAATTTGATAGCCTTGAGGTAACTTGATCGGAATGCTCAAATTACAGCTTTTCCTTCTTTCTGCTGCGACATTACCCAGAGCTGTAAACTTGTCGAAGAGAATAGTTAGCTCTTGACCGTCCGGGCTAACGCTCACGCTGGCGGATAGATTCGGGCAACCGTTACCACCATAGCTTGCGCCTAAAATTTGAACTTTGGGACTAGCAAAAGCGGCGCTAGGAAAAGAACTAATTAATGTAGCCGCAGCCAGAAATAGGTTTAAAAACTTCATGGATGTTCTCCTTAAGGAATTAAGTTTGGTGTTAAAGTAGCCCTGAAATAAATCAGCAAAATTTAGGCAATGCGTTTTTAAATTAACGCTTGCAGTCATTTTTTCTCAAGCTGAAAGCTGAGGAAATTTAAGGTGGGGAGCTAAATCGCAATACCTAGCTCAGGGCTTTTCGACTATTGGAATCGCTCGCAAAAGATTGATTGTTTGCTGATACTGTTCTAAGATTCGCGGCGTTTAAATAAAGTTCCGGAAGGTTCGACCATAGTCAGAAACCGGGTTTCTTACAACTATCCTTGAAAGCCCAGGTTTGACGTTGAGAAACCCGGTTTCTTCAGCCGATCTTACAATTTCACTATATGGTTTTTGATTTCAGGAAACACATCTCTCGATATGATGTAGTAATAATCACCATGCTGCCTGTATTTGCGCGATCGACTATCCAGTCGAATCTAGACTACCAGCGTTTTAGCCTCAACTCGGTTAGGATAGTTAGGGTTGCTGCCTGCTAAACGCGGATTTTAATAGATCTACCTAGTCTTAAACAAATGGACTCCTTTGCACAGTCGGAATTGAAGATAGATTATTCACTTGCTCTCGCTACTCTGAAAGAGTCAGATCCGATTTTGGCAAATCTAATCGATCGCGTGGGTGCTTGCGAACTCGATCGCGTACAGTTTCGTGGCGACTTACTGTTTTCCTTATCGCGATCGATCGTTTATCAGCAACTTTCCATCAAAGCAGCCGCAACCATTTTTCGGAGATTTGAACAGCTTTATCCGGATAAACCTTTCCCTAGTGCATTGGATGTGCTTAACACACCAGACGAAGTGTTGCGACAAATAGGTATTTCTCGTCCCAAAATCTCTTATTTGAAAGATTTAGCTCAAAAAATACAGGATGGCTTGCCAACTTTAGCGCAATTGTCCGAGTGCGATGACGAAACTATCATCCAAACTTTAACGCCAGTTAAAGGTATCGGTCGCTGGACAGTGGAAATGTTGTTAATTTTCCGCCTGCATCGGTGGGATGTTTTACCTGTTGATGATTTGGGTATTCGTGCCGGTATTCAGCGCATCTATAACTTCAGCGAACTTCCCAACAAAAAAACTGTCGATCGTGTGGGACAGCCGTGGAAGCCTTATCGCACGATCGCTTCCTGGTATCTATGGCGCAGCGCGGACTTGTTTAGGGGCTAGGGAAGAGCGGGAGAGCGGGGGTCAAACTTACCCCACGCAACATAACTTTGCAAAAGTTCTCGCGCTAGCTGCAAATTGTCGGTATACTGACCAAAGGGGAAAGCGATCGCGATCTTTTGGTTGCTTCGCCTTCAGTTCGTAGTTAACATAATTTTGGCAGACATCCGGCGGATCGCCTTCTACTCGACAGGCTACCGCATCGCCCAGACATTAGCCGATCGGACAAGCTAAACTCTTCTTTTCATGGTTTTGTCATCAGATTTTTGAGTTTAATTTTGATAAGATTATTAATCCCTCTACATTTTTTATAGGTTAGGTTTTTAGATCGATGTCCACTACTGCTAAAGACAAGGTTTCTCCTCGTCCGTTTCTCAAATGGGCTGGCGGTAAAAGTAAGCTGATTGCTCAATATGAGACATTTTTTCCCAAGGAATTTCAGACCTATTACGAACCTTTTTTGGGAGGCGGTGCTGTCTTCTTTTATCTTAAGCAAACTCGACCAGAATTCAAGGCGATTTTAACAGATATTAATGCCGATCTAATTAATACATATATTTGTGTTAGAGATCGTGTTAAGGACTTGATCGCTTGTTTGGAAGAACATCAACAAAGACATAATTCAGATTACTATTACGATTTACGAAATTGCCATACTTTGAAGGGTTTAGAAGCGGCAGCGCGGTTTATTTATCTCAATAAAACTTGTTTTAACGGTCTTTATAGAGTAAACCCTAAAGGTGAATTTAACGTACCTGTCGGTAAATACAAAAATCCTAAAATTTCTAATCCAGATTTACTTTACACAGTATCAGAAGCACTTCAAGGCGTTGAGATTGCAGAAAGAAGTTTTGAGGCTGTTTTAGATTATGCGAAAACTAGCAATGATTTTGTTTATTTTGACCCTCCGTACTATCCTCTCAGCAATACCAGCGAATTTACAGCTTATACTCGCGATGCGTTTAGGAAAGAAGACCAAATCAGGCTAAAAGAAGTGTTTGCCAAACTCGCCAGTCAAGGCGTAAAAGTAATGCTGTCTAATTCTGATTGCGAATTTATTCGAGAATTGTACAAAGATTTTAATATTGAGGATATATTAGCAGCAAGGTATATTAACTCCAATGCGAAGAAAAGGGGCATGATTTCTGAAGTTTTAATAAGCGCTTCAAGAGATAAAGTATTGTTTTAGAGTATATGCGATCGCAGCAAAAAAAGGCGTGTATCTCCCGTTTGCATCTGGTTGCTCAAACGCTTGAAAAAGCAACTGTATTTCTTCGTTTGTCAGCCCTTCGATAGCTAGTAAAATCCCAACAATCGCTTCACGGCGCATCCGCGTCAGCTTTGGAATGTCAAGTCCAAGTTTGTCAATCGTTGTTTCCGCCGCTGCTTGCTTATCTGACTCATCTGTTGGCTCTATATCTCCAGAACCAAGATACCTAAAGAAATCTTGGCAGTTTGGATATAATGGCGAAACCATAAGATGTTCATCGTACCAGTCATATTTTTTATGTCCGCAATGGACAGGTTGAGGTGGTGGTTCTTCACTTTCTCCCTGACAAGAAGCCATCAGATTTGTATAGTCCAGCGCCAAATCTGGATAGATGCTACGCGGTTTGAGATGTTCTATATGGCTGGTTTCTCTAGTAATACGCATTCCGCAATAGCAACAAATATAACCCTGTTCCCGTAGCAAAGCTTGATGCACTACAGGTTTCTGCGGTGCTTGAAAGTTATCATCCCAGCTAGGTTTCCAATCGTCGTTTTCCAGGTTCTTCCAATTAGTAAACTCTTCTGGTTCTTCACCCTTTCTAATGTACTTCATCGATTGAGAATTTCCTTGCGTCGAATTAGTACATCTGCTCTCACGAACTCCGGTTCATCATATCCAATTTCGTCAGCAAGTCGGTGGCGCAATTCCCGTGCGCCATTGAGATTTCCGGCGTCAATAAGTCGAAACAGTTCGCGGAGGCGAACCTTGATTTCCTGTGGACGTTCTGAAACACCCATTAAGTCTTCGAGAATACTATTACTATCTCTGCCAAAAGAACTTTCCGGTCGTTTAGCAACTATACCATCAGGCGTTGCCTCCAAAATGTAGATTCCCTCTGGTTTAACGTGACTAACTACTTGTGGTGAATGGGTGGTAACAATAAATTGGCAGTTGGGAAATGTTCTAGTTAAAGCTGGAATAATTTCTCTTTGCCATTTGGGATGAAGGTGCAATTCTATTTCGTCAATTAAGACAACACCGCTTCCCTCAAGTGGTTTTTCTAAACCTGGGTTGGCAATTGCTAAACGTCTTGCCAAATCTCCTACCATTGCTAGCAAACATTTTTCACCATCAGATAATTGATTGATAATCAATTCTTCACCTTTTTTGGCGACAGTCATTCGTAAGGGAGAACGACGAACGCGCAAGTTTGAAAACCCTGGAATCACTGAATAAATAGCTTGTCTCACTGCTTCTAGTTGGTTGTTTCGATAATCAGGGCGATCTCGTCGGGCTTCATTTTCCAAATCTTCTAAATTTCTAAACCATTGGAAGAAGCTATTAAAACCGATTTGTACACCTTCTAGCGCTTGTTCATAGGCGTCTATTTGCTTAAATGAATAGTTCTCTGAAATTTCTAGAGAAATATCCATAACTGAACGATTGACTGGGTAGTAAATAGCTAAAGCTATGTTAAAGTTAGGCTTTGATTTCCATTCATTACGCAGGTATTGAGTAATTTTATCTAACTTTTCAATATTTGCGGTTGTATCGGTTTTATCTAATATTTTAGCGGTAGTAATAGACCAGTCTAATTCTTCATAACCGAGTGAAAGCTTAATCTCGTTCTCTGTCTGGCTATTTCCATTTTTGATATCTCGAGCGTTAAAGAAACCTCCATTTGCAACTTCTCCTTCCCTGATGCTTTCATACATTACTCTACTATATATACTTGTTCTAGATTTAGGATCGAATTTAATCCGATTTATGAACCATGACAACAAAATCGCCAGACAATCAAGAAGACTCGATTTTCCCACGCCATTGTCACCGATAAATACTGTTGGCTCATCTTTAGCAAACTCCAGGGTCATATCGCTAATTCCCCGGAATGAGTTGATTTTGAGGTGTGTAACTCTCATAGTTTTTTCGGAATTGGTATTATAAGTTTTAATAGCAGAAAGCTGTTGTGTTTAATTAGCGATCGCTAATTCCAAAAATCATCTACATTCAGGCTATCCGCTTCTGACTGTATTTCTTGGAAATAATCGCTTTGGGTAATAGCAGCAACTTCCTGCTGACGTTTTTGTTGGTCGATTTCAATGCGGAGTTCTTGCAATTGGCGTTTGAGTTCTTCTTCTTGGCGCTTGCGCTGAGTGATGTCTTGGATCATACCTTCATAATAAAGCACATTACCGTTGCTATCGCGGACAGCGCGGGTATCCTGCTCCACCCAGACGATACTGCCATCTTTGCGATAAGCTCGATATTCAAAGTCTGTAACTTTGCCGTTCTCTTCCATCTCTTGAAAGAAGTCATTTATCCTCTCAGAGTCAACATAAAGTTGAGTGCCAATGTCGGTAATGGCAGCCATCATTTCTTCGCCGGAGTCGTAGCCATAGATGCGTGCCATTGCGGGATTTAAGCTAATGAAAGAGCCTTGAGCTGTAGCTTGGAAGATCCCTTCTAGTGCGTTTTCAAAGATACTGCGATAATTTTCTTCGGCAATTCGTAAAGCTTCTTCGGCTTCCATGCGATCGGTAACATCAATGCCTACCGATACAGTTGCTCCACCTTGCCGATATTTCTGCGCTGCGACTAAATAATATCGCTTAACTTCATTGACTTCGACATTAATTATAGAGGAGGCGGAAGTTTCATCTGAAGTGATAAAGTTACGCATAAATTCCGCTAACTGGGAGGTGCCTTTGAGAAAGCCGACTTCCTTACCGATAATAGCATCTTGAGGGAGGTTCAAATCTTGAGCCATGTAGCGATTGACGCCCAAGTAGACACCACCTGAATCAAGCCAAGAAATTGAGCCCGGTACAGCATTCAAAATTGCTTCCAACTGATCCCTTGCTTGAGCCAATTCTTTCTCGCGGGCTTTGACAGTTTGCACCATAGTGGTGAAAACTGTTGCCAGTTTGCCTAATTCATCTTTACGTTCGGCTACTTCACTTAAACTCTCAGGTTGAAACTTATCTTGTTCGACCGATACTGCGGCGGCGCTGACTTTATCGACCTGCTGAATATACAAAGCCTGACGCAAGTTTTCGGCTTTGAGCATTTCTTCAGCTTCTTGCCGTTTTAACAAGTTCATATAAGCTTTGGAGTGATATCGGACACGAGCGATCAGCTCCACTCGATCGGGCAATTTCACCAAGTAGTCATTTGCCCCCAACTCAAATGCCTTAGCTTTAATCACCGGGTCCTCTTTACTGGAGAGTACGATCAGGGGAGTATTCACAGTTATGGCATCTCTAGAACGTAGGAAGCGTACTACTGTCAACCCGTCCATATCGGGCATCACTAAGTCTTGTAAAATGACGGTTGGGTTGCACTCCTTAGCTGCTTTAAAAGCTTGAGTTGGGTCGCCGCAGTAATGAAAGACAATATCTTTTTCTGGCGCTAACATTCGGCGAATAGCTTCACCGATGATTGCCTGGTCGTCGATAAGTAGAACTGTAATTTTATCGTCCATAAATAACTATCAATTTTGAAGTCTAGCCTGAAAATAGGGAACGGTAACTACAAAAACAGGGGGGATAACTAACGGTAATAAGTTAATCGGTCAATTAGGCTGGAAGCGATCGCCTCCGGAGGTAATATTTCTACTGCCGCGTTTAATTCGGCTGCTGCTTTCGGCATTCCGTAAACAACGCAGCTATCTTTATTTTGAGCGATCGTATGCCATCCTTTCGATCGCAACAAACACAAACCTTCTGCCCCATCTCTTCCCATACCCGTCAGTAACACAGCAGTTGCTTTACGCTGCCAATGTTCCGCCAAGCTCTCAAAAAAGACATCTACCGATGGACGGTAAGGATAATCCTGCGGCTCCTTGGTATAAGAGAGAGTTAAATTTGATGTTAAAATCATATGATCGTTTGTGCCGGCAACGATGACTTTGCCTGCTTCCAGGCGATCGCCTCTGGATGCCAGCATAACCGGTAAAGCACTTTGCTGATTTAGCCATTCGACTAAACCGGAAGAAAACTGAACGTCTACGTGCTGGACTATTGCCACAGCTGCGTTGAGAGAAGCCGGTAAGCGAGAAAGGATGGTTGCCAGCACCTTTGGGCCTCCGGTAGAAGAACCGATCGCTACCAAGGGAGGAAAATTCGTTCTGATATTGAGAGAATTAGTTTTATTTCTGGAAATGGGAGTGGACTTTCCGATCAATTTTTTGATTGTGGCAATCTTGCTGAGCAAAGGCTGAGACCCTTCGGCAGTTCCGCTCATTCCCAACACAGGCGTTTTGACTGCATCTAAGGCTCCATGTCCCATCGCTTCAAAAACTTTCCCAGAATTTTTCCCCACACTAGCAGTTACTACTAAAATCGCGCAGGGAGAATTTTTCATAATCTGGCTAGTTGCTTCTACCCCATCCATGACTGGCATAATTAAATCCATCAATACCAAGTCTGGGGTATCCTTGGCGCACTTAGCCACTGCTTCCGCACCATCGCGAGCTACCCACACTACCTCATATTCGGGAACTGCGAGCAAAACTCGTCGAATTGCCTCTACGGCCATTATCATATCATTAACAATTGCTATTTTCATCAGCGAGCGGTGATTATTTATTAAGGTTATGTTAAAGCCAGTAGTGATAGTAACGCAGAAAATATTTTGCGATAGCGGGAAATCGATCGATAACGGTACGCTATTTTTTCCCACTATCCCACAATGCCAACCGTTTATTTGAGACCGTGGGTTGCTTTTTGTAAGGATATGGCAGCACCGTTCAAGCGCTCAATTACTCCTTTGAGTTCGCGCACAGAAGAAGTAGTTTCCCCAGATGCTTGGCTTAACTGGCTCATCGACTCACTAATTTGTCCGGCAGTTTCTGACTGAGCTTCCATCCCTTCGCTCACCATTTGAAAACGGGGTGTCAAGCTCTGCACTTTCTCGATAATATCTACGATTTGGGTGCTGATATTGCGGACATCTTGGACGCCGCTAACCATTTCTTTGGTGAACTTATCCATTTCCATTACACCACTTGCAAAACAAAATCCAAATTAAGGTTCGCCAATCAAATCTATGACTGCTTTGAAGAAGCTATCATCCTGGAAACTACTCTTGGTTAAGTAATAATCCGCCCCAGCTTCCAATCCTTGAATTCGGTGTTCTTCCTTGTCTCTGTAGGAAACAATAATCACGGGAATTGAATTCAACTTCGGATGATTTTTGATCTGGCCGACAAATTCAATTCCATTCATGCGCGGCATATCAATGTCGCTCACAACTAAGTCATAGTGATTGGTGCGAACTGCATTCCAACCATCCATACCATCGACTGCAACTTCAACCATATAACCTTTGTTTTCCAAGAGCTTTCGTTCCATTTCCCGCACGGTAATCGAGTCATCAACTACCAAGATACGCTTCTTCTTTTCTATCAATTTGCCATCACCATCATCATCGCTGACCTGCTGCAATTCTTCGTCTTTAGTGTTGAGCAGGTTATCAATGGAGCGCACCAAGTCTATTACATCCACAATTAAAATCGGAGAACCATCTCCCATGAGGGCGGCGGCACCGATATCTTGGACTTTGCCCAGGCGGGGATCTAAAGGTCGGACTACTAAGTCGCGTTCGCCCAAGAATTTATCTACCACCATGCCAAAACGGTTTGATTGATCGCCAATTACCACAACTGGTAGCGCATCTGACTTGAATGAAGATGGCGGCAATTCCAAAACTTGATAGGCAGCTATCAGTCCGATATTTTCCCCATTGAGGGTGAAATATTGGCGATTTTCCGCCACGGCTATTTCCGATTTATCCAGCATCACCAGCTGTTCGATCCGCGCTAGGGGAAAAGCGTAAGGTTCGCCGGATATTTCTACTAATAAAGTGCGAATAACGGACAGAGTGAGGGGCAATTGGAAGTAAAAATTCATCCCTTTTCCGGGTACGGAACTTGCCCGCACGGTGCCGCCGACTTCGTGGGCCATGCTCTTGGCGATATCCAAACCAACACCGCGTCCGGAAATTTCCGTGACTTGAGCGGCAGTGGAAAACCCTGGCAAAAAGATAAATTCTAACAACTCGCTTTCGGTAAACTTAGCTGCCATCTCAGGGCTAGCCAGCTTCTTTCTGACGATTTTTTCGCGTAATTGCTCCAGGTTCATTCCCCTACCATCATCAGAAATGGTGACGGCTAACATTCCGCTGCGGTGGGTGGCTTCCAGTTTGATGGTTCCTTCTGGGGATTTGCCGACTGCGATGCGATCGTCAGGCATTTCCAGACCGTGATCGAGAGCATTCCGTAAAATGTGGGTGAGAGGAGCTTCCAATTTTTTGAGAATATCTCGATCGACTGGTGTAGCTTTGCCGACGATTTCAAAGTTAACTTGTTTGCCCAGTTTTCTGGCGAGATCCCGCATCATCCGAGGAAAGCTTTGCACGCCGTCCGCAAAGGGACGCATATGGGAGGCAATTACTTCCCTGTAGAGGCGATCGCTCAAGTTAGCCGTGCGACCGGCATATAATTCTAGGGTGTGGATGCGCTCCAACAGAATTTCCCGACATTCCCGCTCTTTATCGCGAGCCGCTTTCAGAATATTTTCGGTTTGTCGATCGACGTGGCTTTTTCCGCAAGCTTCCTGTAAATTTTCGAGAACTTTAGATAATTCCTGTTGCCGTTTTTTGAGCATCATCAAAGAATCGGCATAAGGCTGTAACCAACTCGCCTCAATCAGAGTTTCACCCGCTAACCCCATGATCCGATTGAGGTTTTCTGCGCTTACCATCACCACCCGATCTTTGTTTGAGTCTTTGGTGGGTATTGGCGCTGCTTTTGACTCTTTGGCAGGCCCAATAGATGTGGGGGGGCTCTTCACGATTTGTTTGGCAGCGCTAGTTTCCTTTGCAGAGGCAGTTTGGGCAACTAAGGCGGCTGATTGTATTTGTTGCTCTTGTTGTGCAGAAGCGTCTGTCTGGGTTTCGGTTTTGGCGTCTATAGGGGCGGTTTGCTCTTGTGCTGTTACCTTTCCCGTATCCGATTGCCCATTTGCAGGCTCTGCTTTTTTGCGCGGAACTGGTGCAGATCCAGGGGTCAGGATAGCGCTAATTTCTTGTCTTGTCGTTTCAATTTCTTGGCGATTTTCTTTTAGCCAAATGCCCAACTCTGCTGGCTCCATCTGGCTAATATTTTGGATCAGATCGACGCCTCGCAACAGGATATCAATACTATCTGCGGCCAGGGTAATAGTTTGTTTCTGTGCCTCCACAAAGCAGTCTTCCATGACATGAGCCAGGTTAACCGCAGCATCGATCGCAACAATGCGAGCAGCTCCTTTAATCGAATGGGCAGCTCGCATCAGCGCTTCCAATTCTCTCAAAGAATCCGGTTGGCTTTCTAGGGCTAGCAAACCATCATTTAATATCTTTGTTTGTGCGTCTACTTCCAAACGAAATAATTCCAGCATCGAGCTATTGCCAATACTGGGAACTTCTTCCATTTCGGGAGCAGCTGGTGCTTCGGGAGGCTCAGGGGGAATGGAGGACTGCGGGACTGGAGGAGTAGGGGAAACAGGGGGCGGGGGGGTGGAGGAAGAAGGAGAGGGAGAAGGAGGAGGGGAGAGGGAAGAGGAGGAATTTTGACTTTTGACTTTTGACTTTTGACTTTCCCGTTCTCCCGTTCTCTCCTTCTTTTCGGCTCCCGGCGTCAGAATGGCAGCAATTTCTGCCCTTGTCGCTGCAATTTCCGATTCATTTTCCTGTAAGAAACCCTCTAAACCTCCGTTTTCCACGCTGCTAATATTTGCGAGCATATCGACGCCGCGCAGCAGTACGTCGATGTCATCCGGAGTCAAAGTAATGCGTTGGCTTTGCGCGGCGACGAAGCAGTCTTCCATGATGTGCGCCAGGTTAACGGCGGCATCAATTTCGACAATGCGAGCTGCTCCTTTAATCGAATGAGCAGCCCGCATTAAAGCTTCCAGTTCTTTTGCAGAGGAGGGTTGGTTTTCTAGCGCCAACAAATTTTCGTTTAATATTGCTGCCTGGGCTTCCACTTCCATCCGGAACAAATCCAGCATGGAGTAACCGCTTATATCTGTCACGTTATCCTCCTGTTTATGTTGTAAAACAGCAATTCATCATCCAAATAACTAACTTTTTTGTTTTGCCAATTTATCACCGCTTTGGTATAAGATTCATTGGATTGAGTTATGACTGCTGGTGCGGGGCGAAATTGATGGGGGTGAAAGCGTTGAATGCTGGAAACTTCATCGACGCTAAAAACCCAACGTTCCTCATTTTTTTCAACTACTACCATCCGTTCTTGGACAACGGGATTTGATTTAGAATTTTTGCTTTTTTCTGGTATTTCTAAACCCAAGAGGTTGCTGAGGGAAATGCACATGAGAATTTCGCCTCGAATGTTCACAATACCCAGTAATATTTTGTTGGTGCGGTGCGGTATGGTGTGGATGACGCTGGGAGGCGTAACTTCTTTAAATAAGTTAGCTGGCAGAGCTAGCCATTCTACGCCCAAGCGAAAGATGATGACTGCTTGAGTTTTAGTATTTTCGCTTTGAGATGACCCTTCTGGAAGCTGAGTTTGAGCAAATAAATTTGTCCATTCATCAATGTAGCCTTCTGGTGCATCTCGTTCCAGCAAGCCGCGCCCCGCAGCGGAATAAACCGGGCAGTTGCGGCAGTGAATGTAGGTTTTGAGTTCCTTACAGGAGCGATCGCCGCCTACACCGATTTTATTCCAGCAGTCGTTTAAAATTGTTTGTGTGATTGTAATACGTTTTTCCACTTTATGCCTCTCAATTTTTCAACTCCTTTTAACCGAAAATTTTTCCTTTTTACGAGCGGAAATTTTAGAAGCTCTATCCTGGTTTGTTTTTATTAAAACATTTTTTCCTCTCTGCTTCTAGAGCGGGCTCAATTACTCCCAAAAGCAGCCATTTGCAGTCTTAATCTTTGGGCTGCCTCATCTAACTGACTGAGCGCCGAGTTAGTTTCGCGGAGTCCGCTAGATGTTTGCTCGGATGCTTCGGTTAATTGTGACATTGCTTCTCTAATTTGTGCAGATCCTTCTGATTGTTCTTCCATGCTTTGACTGACACTTTCAAATCGCGGGATCAATCCCTGTACTTGCTCAATTACCACTGCCATTTGGTCGCCTATTTGCCCTACTTTTTCTACGCTATCAGTCACGGATTTATTGTATTTATCCATTTCCATGACGCCTGTAGCCACTGCATTTTGCATTTCTTTGACCATTTGTTCGATTTCCAAAGTAGCGACGGCTGTTTGGTCTGCCAGTCGGCGAATTTCTCTAGCTACTACAGCAAAACCGGCTCCGTATTCTCCGGCTTTTTCGGCTTCAATTGCCGCGTTTAAGGAAAGTAAGTTGGTTTGGTCTGCTACTTTAGTGATGGTGGTGACAACTTTGTTGATGTTGTTCGCTTTTTCGCTCATTACGCCCAGTTTATTGGCGATCGAAGACGTGGCTGATGCCAACTGCCCCATGACGCTTTCCATTTGTGAAAGGTCTTTTTGACTGTTGCCAGCAGCTTGGGCAGTAGATTGCGCCAAAAATGCGACTTGTTCCATTGTTTTTACCAATTTTCTGGCAGTGTTGGCAATTTGTTGCGCGGTCGCTGACGCTTCTTTTGTAGCAGCAACTTGCTCGGCTACCGTGGCTTCTAATTCTTTGCCGGAAGCGGCGATTTGGGTAGTCGAAGTTGTAATTTGAATGCCGGATCTTTTTACCTCGCCGATCGCTTTATTTATAACTTTGACACTTCCTATAATGACAAAACCAAAAAATATTGATGTTGCCAAACCAAGCATTATTCCAACGATCGCCCAAAAAGTCGTAACCCTCATATCTGATTCAGCCTTTTGTAAGGCATTGTTCGCTAAACCTTGGTTATAATTCAATAGTTTTTGCATTTGATTTGTAGCTTCCGCAACATATGGTCGGTGGATCTTAGATATATAATCATCCATCTTTCGTACTAATTGAAAAGCCGCTACTGTTCGAGTATATTCCGGTGTATTTATTTTGCCTTGGTTGGCCAATTCAAGGAGTGTTTTTGCAGGGGACGGGATATTGTACTGTCTAAATTCTTCATTCATCTTGATTAACTGGTTCATACTATTTTTCCACTGCTGCCACGCCGGGGTTATAGCTATGTATATTTTGTTCTCTTCGGGATCGCGAGGGAGTTTTTCATACTCTGCAAATCCTTCATCGACCTGAGCGAGAGCATCTTGTAATTTTTTTAATTCTTGCTGTTTTTGTGTCCCCGAATTGCTGGGAATTGATTGAGCGAAAAAGGCCGCTTCAGCGGCAGTTTGGCCTTGATTCACTTTCCCTAAGTTAAAGATGGAAGGAAAAGCATTCTTGCCAATAGTATCAATGTGCGACCCGAGTCTATTGTTGCTTAACAAACCAATGGTTCCCACAACCAACACAATTAAGGTTAAAAAAATAAAGGCCGATATGAGAGTATTTTGCAAACTAAGCTTTTTCATGATTTTGGTTTTCCGAGCGGATTACTTCTAGAACGATGAGTGGGAGTTTAGTAAATAGCGACTGGAATTTAATTAGTGATTACTTAGGCAGTCGCTATTTTTAATTTGTTCTTAAGAGAGAATTAGCTATTTCTTCGTTACCCTCTTACCTCAATAGATATTTTACACCCAATCGGCGTCAAAAACTCCCTTTTTTTATTTGGTGGAGCCTTGAGACAAAACTCTTACCAGCTATAGACTTTAGGTACTCAGAACTGAGTATTAAGCTACTTTAAAGCGACGTATTTCGGCTTGCAATCCTTGAGCGGCGTCGTCCAACTGGGAGACGGCACTGTTAGTCTCGCGTAAAGCATCCGATGTTTGCTGGGAAGCTTGCGTTAATTGTTCCATTGCCTCGCTGATTTGTTGGGCTCCTTGGGATTGTTCTTCCATGCTTTGGCTGACTTCTTCAAATCGCGGTGTCAGTCCCTGCACTTGCTGAATTACCAGGGCAATTTGCTCGCCAATAGTCACCACTTTTTCGACGCTATCGTTAACAGCTTTGTTGAATTTATCCATTTCCATCACGCCTGTGGAAACGGCAGATTGCATTTCTTTAACCATTTGTTCGATTTCCAAAGTAGCGACGGCTGTTTGGTCTGCCAGTCGGCGAATTTCTCTGGCTACTACCGCAAAACCGGCTCCGTATTCCCCTGCTTTTTCCGCTTCAATAGCGGCATTGAGGGATAGCAAGTTGGTTTGGTCTGCTACTTTGGTAATCGTTGTAACGACGTTGTTAATATTGTTGGCTTTTTCATTCATGATCCCCAGTTTGCTGGAGATGGAAGTGGTGGCTTCTGCCAACTGACGCATAACGTTTTCCATTGAGGAAAGGTCTTTTTGGCTACCACCTGCGGAAACGGCGGTGGATTGAGCTAAAGTGGCTACTTGTTCCATTGTGCGAGACAGTTTCCGGCTGGTGGCGGAAATTTCTTGCGCTGTGGCTGCTACTTCTTTGGTCGAGGCGGCTTGCTCTGCTACAGTTGCTTCTAATTCTTTGCCAGAGGCGGCTATTTGTGTGGTTGATGTTGTGACTTGAATGCCGGATCTTTGGACTTGGGTGATGAAGGAACTGAGATTTTTGATCATGTTTCGGAAGGCATTTTGCAGCCTGCCGATTTCATCGTTGCTTTCGGCAGATGGTACGGAAGTGCTGAGATCCCCGGCGGCAATTCGTTCGGCAACAGTTACCACTCCGGCGATCTTGGCTCCCATTGGTTTGGCGATCGTATTGCTGAAGTAAAAGCCGAATAGAACTGCGATCGCTGTTCCGACGAGCATTGCCGTTATTGACCAAAACGTTGTACCGGCAACATCTTTTTGAGCTGTGCTTCTTGCCCCATCCGCCAAGTGTTGGTTGTAATCTAAAAGTTTGAGCAGTTGCGCTGTTCCTTCGTTGAAGGCAGGTCGTTCGACATCGGTTATATACTGGTAAACTTTTCTTTGTGCCTCAGCTGCTGCTTGGGCTCGCGCATATTCTGGCGTGTCTCTTTTACCCGCCAGGAGCAAGTCAACCCGCTCTTGTCCTGGAAATTGGATATCGTATCTTCTAAATTCGTCGTTGAGTTCGATCGCTTGGTCGATCGTCGTCCTCCACTTATCCAAAGATGGCTTTGCAGATCTGTATAAACTATCTTCTTCTGGGTCGCGCTTAAGTTTGTCATAGTTTTCCAGCCCTTCCTTGTAGCGAACGAGCGCATCTTGCAGATTTTTTAATTCTTCTTGTTTTTTCTGCGGAGAGATGGTAGGAACAAATTGTGCTAAAAGCGCTGCATCAGCCGCGCTATGTGCCTCATTCACTTTCCACAAACTGAAGACAGAAGGAAAAGCATTTTCGCCGATAGCATTGATGTGTCCGCTGAGCCTGTAGGTGCCGAACAGACCGATCAGCCCCACAATCAATACAATGCCACCGATAACAAGAAATCCGGAAATGAGTTTTCCTTCTATGCCTTTGTTTTTGGACAAAATCGCATCTTGCACAAACATGGTAATCCCCTTGTGGTTTCAGATCGATTGCTTTGGAAAAAAGTAAAATTTCCCAATTAGGGATGATCGATAGTATATTACAGCGTTCGCATTTAGCCCAAATTTTGAGAATTTTCTAATCTTTTAATGCGTTGTTTTATTAGGGCTGCACCAGCGAAATCGCCGCGATTTTGTTTGAGCAAAGCCAGATGGGTAAGCGCTTCGTAGCAATCTGGTTGCAAGTACAGCGCTTTTTGGAAGTGTTGCTCTGCTTGTCGATCGTCTCCTGTTGCCTGATAAACTTCCCCCAATAATAGGTAAGCTTCGGCACTGGTAGGATTTTTACCTAGAAACGTTTTACCTGCGCTAGCTGCTTCTTCTAATTTTCCCGCATCTGCTAACTTTCGGGCGATTTGAAGCTCCGGTATCGGTGATGGCGGTTGAGATATTGGTGACTGGAGGCTACCGATTTTGGATTTAATTAGTTCCGTTGACAAAGGGTTTGTCTTGGAATTGGCTGGCGATAGCAATCCTTCCCTTGTTTCTCCCACCCTTTGCGTTCGGGAGAAAGCTTGTTTGAGCGAGTCTAGCTGAGGCTGTTCGAGCTTGCCGTCTCGTTGTACAACTTTGGTAGTAAAGGTAGGTTTTGTAAGGAAAGATAGGTTCTGTTTGGGAGCGACTGATGGCAAAGTAAGATTTTTACCGGACTGTTCGGTTTTGCGGTAGGCAAATGTAAACGGTTGACGAACAGAGACAAAACGATCCCCCGGTACTTTTCCACTTTCGGCAGCACCCACAAATATTAAACCGTTCGGTATTAACAGGCAATCTAACCCTTCCATTAACTGAGTAGATGCCAACTCGGATAAATAAATCAACAAATTGCGACAAAATATTACATCATATTTGTTCCCCTTCAAAAAAACAGGTTCTAATAAATTTCCGTGCATAAAATTAACGGTTTGGCGAACCGTCGCACCGATTTGAAATCCTTCTCCGCTTGGCTGAAAGTATCGTTCTTTTTGGGGAAGCTCTCCGCCGCGAAAAGAGTTTTTGCCATAAATACCTTCTGCTGCTTTGTGTAAGGCTTTTTTACTGATGTCAACGGCATCAATGCGAAATTTGTGAGGTAACAGTCCCGCATTCATTAATGCTATCGCTATTGAGTAAGGCTCTTCCCCAGTAGAACAGGGAGCGCTTAACAGGCGCAGGGTGCTGTTTTTGTGCTTTGGTAACCATTCTGAAATTACATAATTTACTAACAACTCAAATGGTTTGCGATCCCGAAAAAACCAAGTTTCTGGAACAACTATATTTTCTATTAGTTCTTCCAGTTCTTGAGGTGTAGTTTGCAATTTTCTCAGATAGGATTGCGAGTCTGTTAAACCGCAATAAAGCCTCCGCGTTTCTACCGCTTTGGCAATTTTTTGCGAGCCAATGATGTTAGGCTCAAAACCGATTTTTTTTGCCAGTAAAGCCTCAATTTCTTGTATCATTGGTGGAATTATTCCCTGCCGTTAATAGGTATTTATGTTGGGAATCAGAAAACAACTTTTCTAATCGGATACATTGGATCATTCCCTTGTCATCCATGATCATTTCTCCTAAATAAGGAGCTTCGTTGACTTGAATTCCCGCATCTACTAGGTCTGTATCTGGTTTATCCAAAGTTTCGGTCACTCGTTCTGCCATCAAACCTAAGTAACGGATGGTGTTATTCTTTACGGGGTAATTCACCATCACAATCCGAGTACTCAAGTAGGAACGACTGGGAGTACCTTGAATTAAATGGCACAGATCGATAACGGGTACGATCGCACCTCGATAATTAAATAATCCTGCCACATAGTCAGGTACGTGATTTATCTTTCTGAGTGACACTCTGGGAATCACCTCTACTACCTGAGAACTCTCTACTGCATAAAGGTTATTCCCGGCGTAAAAAAGTAGCATTAACATTAGTTTATTCCTAAAAATCAACTTCTATTAATTTAAGTTTGCTTAACCTGCACTTACTAGGTATTGACGTAAGCGCAAATTTGTTTAATTTCCGTTGTACGTATAAATAAATTTTTTCAGTCATAAGCCGATCTGTACCAGAAAAAAAATTTATTGTCAATCAATACTAGGGTATATCTTAGGGCAAAAAAGCGTAAATGTCCACCCTTAAGAGAATTTACTTAATAGGGGAATTAAGCTGTAAACTTTGCTGACAGGATAAATATTTACACGAAACTATACCGCCAAGAAGGTAGGAAAGGTAGGAATTTTATGGAAATCTGCCCTTAATCGAAATAAAATATCGAGCGCAGGTATAGTACAGCTACTGTAAATCTATTTGGGATGTAGAGTTTCGGATTTGGGGTCGCTCTTGTAGGCGAGCAAGCTCGACAAATCTAATTTTTGAATTATTAATATATAAAATTTATGCGATTAATAAGTATTAATGAAAAAATCAAAATGGGAATTTTACAACCATAAACAGGCGCAAAAAAAGAACAAATCGAAAATCGAAAAATTTCGATTCAGTAATCTAATGTTAGCTAACAAATTGAGCAAAAAATCAAATTTTAGAGCGAAATTTAAAATTATTAATAAATAAGTTAGCTCGAACGCAATTGAATTATTCCTTGATCGAAAACTTGATTATCGGTGTCGATCGCACTTACGGCTATGCGATCGGCATACACATCAAAAGCCGCAAAGCTGAGCTTACTGGCAGAATACTCCGTCCATTCAGATCGCCCGACAGGTCGAGTTCCCGCACCTCCGCCACAAATTAAATAAGTCGTACCGTCGATCGATCGACTGCGCTCATAATGGTGGTCGTGTCCGTTAATATAAAGTTGAACGCGGTACTTTTGAAACAGAGGCGTCAGCATCTTAATAAAAGGTTGATTTACCCCATAATGACCGGAAGAATAAATTTGATGATGACCGAACACAACTTTCCAAGGCGCATCGCTGCCATTTAATTCTTTTTCTAACCAAGGCAATTGCTTTGACCAGTCAGCATTGCCATTCGTATCTAAAGCAAAAAATTGCACGGCATCGCGACGAAAAGTATAGTAGCGTCCTTGCATATTAAAACCGGGATACTTAACTTGAGCGTCACCATTATCAGTAACGATATCGTGATTACCCAAACAAGCGTGAAATTTTACTCCCCGTTGCAACAAAGACTGATACGGTTGTTCAAAAACAGCGCCAATTTTGGCAATTTCACCAAAGTTGTAAATATTATCGCCAGCCAAAAGCACCAAGTCATAGGGATTTTCGCGGAGATAGTTACTCATTGCCTCAGCCACGGCATACTGACTTCTAGTGCCGGTGCCGGTATCTGCCACGGAGACAAAACGCAGTAGCGGCTGTTGTGCGGGTATAATTACTGGTTCGGAAGCTAGTGCGGGAGTAATACCAGCGCCTTCACCCTCACGATGTTCGAGTGCGTTCCACAAAAAACTTAATCCGAAGCCGCTCAGGCTGCCGAAAATGAGAAAATGACGACGTTTGAGACTCATAGCTAAATTGACTGGCTCAATAGTGGCTCAAAAGCAGAATAGCAAAAGTGGTAGATTAGGCTGTGACAACAGGATTACAATATAGCCTGCGGGAGATTCGATCGACCCAATCGAGCCTGGAAAGCCCTGCCATTAGAGAAAATTCGATGTCACAGGAACAGCCACAGCAACCAGAGCCAAAAAAACAGACACCTCCAACACCGACGCCGAAAGGTCAGTCTGGAGAGGCGTTGCAGAAGGTGACGCAAACGCTTCAGCAAACCTGGAGTAGAGTCCAACCCGTTCTCAAAACCCAAAGCGCCAATGCTTTGCGCGGCATTGCAAATTTGCTGTCAGGAACGGGGAAGAAACAGGAGATAAAACCTCCTACTTCACCCCAAACACCACCCACGCCGGAAGGGACGGCTACGCCGACGAGGGGGACAAAAACTCCCGGTTTCCAGTCAGCAGCGCCAACTCAGAGTTTCACGGCGAAATTGGCAGTATTTTTAACTAATCTTCCGGTGTGGTGGAAAGCTGCCTTGGGGAAAATTCGCAGCCGACTGCCGGCGTCTGTAAATCAGAAACTGCCTAACGATACGATTTTAAGTGGTGCGATCGCCGCTCTCTTCATTTTGCTATTTTGGGCAACTTCTGTGCTTTCACCGGCAAACCCACCCCAAATTGCGGAAGTTCCATCCCCAAGTCCAATAGAACCAACGGAAGTAGCAGCACCACCTATAGAGACACCAGCAGAACTGTCAGCACCTTCGCAGCCGGAATCGGTGGCAATTATTCCACCACCACCCCCAGTTTTAACTCCAGAGCAGAACTTGATCGCAGCTATTCAAAATCAAGTTGCGGATATCACCAGTCAATATGCTGATGGATTGATTGAGTCGATTCAAGCTAACTTCATCGGCAGTATATTAACTGTTAAAGTCAGCAATGATTGGTACAGTTTCGATTCAGCCAAACAAGATAGCTTAGCTGCTGATATGTGGAATCGAGCTAAGCAATTAGACTTTAGCAAGCTAGAAATCGCCGATTCTGAAGGTGTACTCCTAGCTCGCAGTCCGGTGGTTGGTTCTAACATGGTGATTTTAAAGAGAGGTTTGCCGACCGCAAATCAATCTTAAATTTTCATGAAACTTGTGTACAACCAAAGGGGCAAGAATTAAAGGGAGTAACAAAACAAAATTTGGTATCGGAATTTGTCAGAGAATACTTGGAGGTTGGGTTTCGTTCTGCTCAACCCAACCTCCAAATTCATCAATTAAATCGATCGCCCTAAATACCGGATAAGCTTAGTTCTCACCCAAGTAAGCAGCTAACGCATCCGAACCGCCGATTAATTTGCCATCTATAAACACTTGGGGAACCGTTAATGCGCCCGTGACGGCTCTTAAAGACTTGGTGGTGATTTCTTTACCCAAGACAATTTCTTCGTATTCTAAGCCGCGTTGGCTCAGCAATGCTTTGGCACGGGCACAGAAGGGACAACCCACTTTTGTAAATAAGGAAATCAGTTTCGGTTTGACTGCGTTGGGGTTGATATAGTTGAGCATTGTGTTGGCGTCGGACACTTTGAAGGGATCGCCCGGTTCTTCTGGTTCGATAAACATTTTTGCGACTACGCCATCTTTGACTAGCATAGAATAGCGCCACGATCGCTTCCCAAATCCCAGGTCTGACTTATCTACCAGCATTCCCATCTGTTCGGTAAACTGTCCGTTGCCATCGGGAATAAACCTGATATTGTCTGCCTTTTGATCTTTTGCCCATTCTTCCATCACAAAGGCATCGTTGACGGAAATACAGATGATGTCATCTACGCCGTTTTCTTTGAATACTTTCGCCAATTCGTTGTAACCTGGGACGTGGGTGGAAGAACAGGTGGGGGTGAAGGCACCCGGTAAGGAGAATACAGCTACTGTCTTACCGGCAAACAGTTCATCTGTGGTCACATCTACCCACTGGCCTTTCTGACGGGTACGAAAGGTGACGTTGGGAACTTTTTGTCCTTCTTTGTTGGAAAACATGAATTTGGCTCCTGTGCGGTCAAATGGCATTCTCGATCGATTCTTATTTAAGCGTACTCATTATGAGTACGATTTGTCAAGTTATGCAAAGAAACCGGGTTTCTACAAAAAATGGTAAGTTTTACAAGCTTTGGATCGACTCAGAAACCCGGTTTCGACGCTCAGAGTCCTAAAACGGCGCGATAAGCTTGAACCTTGTAATCGATACCGGTGATATCGGTGCCGACCACAACTGCATAGGCTCCCAGTTGTAGGGCTTGTTGAGCCATCTGGGGTGAGGAAATGCCGCCTTCGCAAATGGCTGGTACATTCAACTGTTTTACCATTTGGGCCAGGAGTTCAAAGCCGGGAGGAGAGAGGTGCTTTGTGTTGTTGGTGTAGCCGTAGAGCGTTGTACCCACAATATCGGCACCGGCGTTTTCGGCAGCGATCGCTGCCTCAATGGTATCTACATCTGCCATGACCGGCTTGCCCAATTCCTTATGAATGCGTGCAATTAAGGTATGCAAGCTTTCATTACCCGGTCGATTTCTGAGGGTAGCGTCAATGGCGATGATATCTGCACCGGCAGATGCGATCGCCTCAGCGTGTTCGTACCCAGGAGTAATATATACATCGTATCCAGGGATCTGCTGTTTCCAAAGCCCGATTATCGGTACTTCTACTTTCTGGCGCACGGCACTGACATGGCTGGGTGTATCAATTCTTACTGCTGCTGCTCCCCGGAATACAGCAGCTTGTGCCATTGCGGCGATCGCGAGAGGATCGTGTAGGGGCGAGTCAGCAGGAGCCTGACAGGAAACAATCAAGCTATGGCGCAGTTGTGTTATTTTTTGTCGATCGACAGTCATTTGTTATTTGTCAGTTGTCAGTTGTTGGTTGTTGGTTGTCAGTTGTTGGTGGGGGAAAAGTTTACCGGGCGCGATAAATGATAAACTATGAAGCATCAACAATGAACAACGAAAAATTAATTATTAGCCATTAGCAATTGAACTTTGTGCAACAACTCTTGTGGCTGCACTGGTTTCTTCAGATAATCATCTGGCTCTGCCCCCAAACCGTATAATGGATTTGTGGGTATTTCCGTAGCAGTTATAGCCAAAATTTTTAGGTTTGATATTGCAGATGAATTACGCAATTGGCGGATCACTTCATAACCATTTAGACCAGACAGATTAATTTCCACGAGTGCGGCCAAAGGTTGCAAAATTTCAATTTGTTTTATAGCGGTTGTGCCTTCAATAATCCAGACAATTTGATAGCCGGCGGCAGTGAGAATATCGCAGATGAGGTTAGCTGTTTCTTCATCATTTTCAATCAACACAATGCGCCCTTGGGGGAGGTCGGTCATTATCGGTATGCGCGGATCGTTGGGAGAAGGAGGTGATGGCGGTAGAGGCAACCAAACTGTAAAAATAGATCCCTCTCCCACCCTAGAATCGACTTCGATCCGACCCCTATGCAATTCTACGAGTTGTTTTGTTAAAGCCAAACCCAAACCAGTGCCTTCGTATTGGCGGTGATAAGAGGTATCCAACTGTTGAAATTTCTGAAAAATTAGAGGTAGCTGCTCTTGAGAAATGCCGATACCGGTATCTTCTACCTGAAACACAGCCTGAGTGCCCTCCAACCAGACTCGCAGAGTCACTCGTCCGCCAGAGGGAGTAAATTTGATGCCATTAGTTAGGAGATTAAAAAGAATTTGTTTAACTCGTTTACCGTCAGCTAAAAATCGGTCTTGACTGGGAGATATGCGTAAATTAATTGCCAATTCAACGCCGCGTTGGAGGGCTTTTTCTCTGACAATTTGTAAGCTATATTGTGCGACTAGAGATAATGAAATATCGCTGATATTTAAAACGGTTTTACCCGCTTCCATTTGAGAAAGTTCGAGGATATCGTTGATTAACTCTAATAAGTGTTCGCCGTTATCGTGGATAGTTTGCAGGTAATCTCGCTGTTTCTGACTGAGTTGACCGAATGACCAGCGCAAGAGAGTAGCAGAGAGCCCGATGACGCAGGTGAGAGGTGTTCGCAATTCGTGGCTCATGGTGGCGAGAAACTCACCTTTGGTGCGACTGGCTGATTGTGCGGCTAGCATAGCATCGTGGAGTTCTTGGGTGCGCTCAATCACCCGTTGTTCTAAAGTTTGTTTTTGCTGTTGGAGTTGGGCATAAAGTTGAGCTTGGTAAATGGCGATCGCTAAGTGTTCCGCAATTTGCCGGAGAAAGTTTTTTTCATTTTCCTGCCATTGGCGCGGTTGGAAGCATTGATGGACAATCAGCAGTCCCCAGAGTTGTTCTTGGATGACGATCGGTACAGCTAACTTGGCTCGCACCCGAACGTTTCGCATTAAGTCCAACAAGCAGGGAGAAAAAATGTAGGCAGTTTCGATATCTTCGACGGCTAAGGCAAAACCTTTGCGATATTTCTCGCGAAATTTAGGCACTTTGATGAAGCAGTATCCCTCCTCTGCCAAATGGAGTACTGAGGGTATGCTATCGTCAGCCTTAGCTTCGTAGGTAATGCGACCGTAACAGGAGGAAGAATCCAAAGATGACAGAGGATAGAGGGGGTCTGGAAAGTTTGAGTCGGCATTCCGGTTGACTGGAAAGCCGTGGTAGTCGCCTGAAGAAGAAGCTATTTTAGAGTTATGCCGCTCCTCTATTGTGTCGCAGTGAAATTCATATACGATCAGGCGATCGGCTTGCAAAAAATTTCTTACCTGCTCAACAGCAGTATTCAGAATGACCGGTAATTCCAGACTTTGGCGGATTTGCGTTGTCACCTGATTCAGGAGTCGCTCTTGTTCGATCTGTTGGCTGAGCGCATTATGGACGGGTTGACACACAGAAACATAAGGATAGACCTTTTCTGCTGCATTGTTTTCCTCTCGATCCTGGGAAAAAATTTCTAGCAACGAGAGAGTAAATTCACTTTGAAGCGTCGGGTCGTTAGACTGGGGGATTTGGCTTGCTGCTTGCAGAGTTTGGCGGGCATAGAGATTGTTTTCTACTAAATTACTGATTTGGGTGAGAAAGGCGACGATCGCTGTTGGCTCGAAAGTCAACCCCACTCTAAGGAATTGGGCATTGGGGATTGACAGTTGGCAATTGGTCGTCAGGAGATTATCCTTTCCGTTGGGGCTTTCCGTCTCCCTTTTCTCCGATTCCCAGTCTCCGAAAAACCAGGCGCTAAAACGCTTTGAAATTAACAGCGCAAACCTTTCTGGCAGCGTTCCTTGGGGTAGTTCTACAGAAGACACTACATCTTCCGTCAAAAATAAGGTAAGATCCTGTGCTTGTCTTTTGCCCTTTTTGGAAAAATTGACGTGGGTATCGCCCTGAAACCTTTGAGCCATCTGCTGCAATAACTCTCGCACCCGCTCAAAAGTAGTCAGGGGCAAACATCGATTTAAAATTGAATTTTGATAACTGACCATTTTAGATATTTATTTATAGAAGCTAAATGCTTCGATCGCTAAGACTACTGCGAGAGGATCGATCCTGACTGGGTTTATTTAATTATTAAACAGGAAGGAAGATAACGACCAAGAGTTTATGTATCGTTTTGTCGCTCTGCCATCAGCCCCAGAAAAAATGTAACTTATGAGGATATTATCGTGCATCGTTTAGCTGCTACCCCCGGAGGGTGGAATTTTCAGGAAGAAGGAGTCATTTTTGTAGAGCAAACGCCTGCTCCCATCGTTTTTCTAACTGCTGCTGATACGGATATCCAAACCTTTGCCGCCGCAGTCGGCTTCCTACCGGACGGATTCCCAGCGCTGCGGGCGGTCAATCTGTTGCAGTTGCAACAACAGTTAAGTATTGATACTTATGCAGAACAAGTGCTTGCACAAGCAGAGGTAATTATCGTCAGGCTGCTAGGAGGACGTTCCTACTGGTCTTATGGATTGGAAGTGGTGCGGGAAACGGTGGAAAAATCCCAGAAAACGCTGATTGTTATGCCGGGAGACGATCGCCCAGATCCCCATTTATTCGATCGCTCCACTGTTTCACTCACAGTAGTTAACCAGCTGTGGCGCTATTTCACCGAAGGCGGCGTGCAAAATTTTGTTAACGCGCTTAAATTTGTTGCCGATGTGTGCTTAGGTCAAACCTACAATCCGCCGCCACCAGCAGAAGTTCCCCGTGTCGGACTTTATCGCTGGGAAATGGGGAATGGGAAACAAGCAGAATTGCCAATAGCTAAAGTGGGAATTTTGTTTTATCGCGCTCATTATTTAGCTGGAAATACAACTGTAATCGATGCGCTTTGCCAAGCTTTATTCACTCGCAAATTACAACCAGTGCCGATATTTGTCTCTTCTTTGCGAGAACCTGATGTGCAAGCAGAATTGTTGCAATATTGCCAGCCAAAAGATGCAGAAAAAATAGATATTTTGCTAAATACAACTAGCTTTTCTATTTCAGATTTGGGATTGACAATGCCATCCCCAATCCCCAATCCCCAATCCCCAATGGAAAATTTAGATGTGCCTGTATTGCAAGTAATTTTTAGCAGCGGTACTGTCGAACAGTGGGAATCTGGATACAAAGGACTTTCGCCGCGAGATATGGCGATGAATGTGGCGCTACCGGAAGTAGATGGGCGAATTATCAGTCGAGCAATTTCTTTCAAAGCAGTGCAATCTCGCCATCCTCAATTGGAAACAGATGTAGTAGGATACGAACCGCAATTCGATCGCATTGCTTTTGTAGCGGATTTAGCTTTAAACTGGGTGCGTCTGCGTAAAACTCCCGTTTCCGAGCGCAAAATTGCCTTAATTTTAGCTAATTATCCCAATCGCGATGGACGTCTCGCTAATGGGGTGGGATTGGATACGCCAGCTAGTTGTGTAGAGATTCTGAAGGCGTTGCAATCGGCTGGTTATTATATGGAAAATTTACCTGAAACAAGCGATGAGTTGATTGCACGCTTGACTGCTGGGGTGACTAACGATCCGGAAGGGCGGGAATTACGAAAGATTTGGCAGCAATTATCGCAAGAAGAATATAACGAATATTTTGCAAGTTTACCAAAAGATGTACAGCAAGGAATATGCGATCGCTGGGGAACTCTTGTGCAAGGTAAAAATGAAGCATCTTTTTCTTCTACACCTCTAGCTATTTCCGGAATTGAGTTAGGCAATGTTTTTGTAGGTATTCAACCGAGTCGAGGTTACGATATCGATCCCAGTTTGAATTATCATGCCCCGGATTTAGAACCCACTCATGCTTATTTAGCTTTTTATTATTGGGTGCGACAACATTTTCAAGCAGATGCGATCGTTCATGTAGGCAAGCACGGCAATTTGGAATGGCTACCCGGTAAAAGTGTAGCTTTATCGAGCAATTGTTACCCGGAAGTGGCATTAGGTGCAATGCCTCATTTCTATCCGTTTATTGTCAACGATCCGGGTGAAGGTTCTCAAGCTAAACGTCGCGCTCAAGCTGTGATTATCGACCACTTGACGCCACCGATGACGCGGGCGGAACTTTATGGCCCTTTGCAACAGTTAGAAAGTTCGATCGATGAATATTATGAGGCGCAAAGTTTAGATCCAAAGCGTTTACCGATGATAGCCGATCGCATCGCACAGTTGGTAGCGCAAGAAAATTTACAGCAAGATTTAGAAGTAAGTCAAAATTTAAAAGTCAAAAATCAAAACAAAGAATTTTCCAGTGGTAATTTTGACAGTTCGCTTTTGTCTTTAATTGATGGTTATCTTTGCGAATTGAAAGAAGCGCAAATTCGCGACGGACTGCATATTTTTGGGCAATGTCCGCAGGGGCGACAGCTAAGGGATTTGATTGTAGCTATAGCCCGTCATCCCGGTACTAATCGCCTTGGTTTAACTCGTGCGATCGCTAAAGATTGGGGTTTGGATTTTGACCCGTTAACAGCAGATCCATCCCTACCTCTTGTGGGACAGGCGTCTCGCCTGTCATTAATTTTCTCATCATTAAATCAAGGCGGGCAAGATGCCCACCCCACAAGATATCAAGACTCCACCAAATATCAAGACCCCACCAAATATCAAACTGCTGGGGATGCGATCGAGTTATTGGAAGAATACGCAGCTAATTTAGTAGAACAGCTAATCGCAACCCATAACAAACAACAGACTATTGACCGAAAAAAAGGGGTTTCAATCCTTCCATTTCAAGATGAATCATCAATAAATTTTGACGAATTTCAAGCTTTGTCCGATCGTTGCGAAGCCAATCCCAAATCCCAAATCCCAAATCCCAAATCGGATGACAGCGGAAAATTAACCAAGCGCGAATTAGATTGGATAAGCACTTACCTCCTACCCGCACTGCAACAAACTCAACAAGAAATCACCCAATTGTTGCGCGGTTTGGACGGTCGATTTGTACCTAGCGGCCCATCTGGCGCACCCACGCGGGGACGCCCGGAAGTGTTGCCTACTGGTCGCAATTTTTACTCGGTTGATATTCGCAGCCTGCCGACGGAAACAGCCTGGAATGTAGGTCGAAAAGCGGCTGAAACTTTGATTGAGCAATATACGCAGTCAAATGGTGAGTATCCTAAAACATTAGGATTATCCGTATGGGGAACTGCGACGATGCGGACTGGCGGCGATGATGTGGCGCAGGCGTTGGCATTGCTGGGGGTGCGACCTGTGTGGGATGGCCCATCGCGGCGGGTAGTAGATTTTGAGATCTTGCCAGTTGCGGTTTTGGGGCGTCCCCGTGTGGATGTAACGCTGCGAATTTCGGGTTTTTTCCGGGATGCTTTTCCGAATTTAATCGATTTATTCGATCGCGCTGTAGCGGCGGTAGCGGCGTTGAACGAACCGTCGGAAGACAATCCTTTGGCGGCGCAAGTGAAGCAAGAAAGGCAATTCTGGGTTGCTGCGGGGTTGAGTGAAGAACAGGCAGAAATGCGATCGCACTATCGCATTTTTGGTTCTAAGCCGGGTGCCTACGGTGCCGGTCTGCAAGGTTTAATTGAAGCGCAAAACTGGAAGGATGAGCAAGATTTAGCGCGTGCTTATATTAATTGGAGTAGCTATGCTTACACATCCAGTCATAGGGAAACAGAAGCACAGGAAAATCCCAAATCCCAAATCCAAAATCTCAAATTCGGTATTGCAGCACCAGAAGCATTTGAACAGCGTCTGCGGCAGATGCAAATAGTTCTGCACAATCAAGATAACCGCGAACACGATTTGCTCGATTCCGATGATTACTATCAATTTCAGGGTGGGTTAACAGCAGCAGTTCGCGCCTTAACTGGAAAAAATCCCCAAACTTATTTTGGCGATAATTCTCTGCCTGAAAATCCCAAAGTCAGACAGCTGCGATCGGAAATTGCGCGAGTATATCGTTCTCGCGTAGTCAATCCCAAGTGGATAGCGGGAGTGATGCGCCACGGTTACAAAGGCGCGTTTGAAATGTCCGCGACGGTGGATTATTTATTTGCCTACGATGCTACAGCTAACTGTGTGGAAGATTTTATGTATCGAGGAGTGGCAGAGGCGTATTTATTTGAGCCATCTGTGCAGGCATTTATCCAAGAAAAAAATCCTTGGGCGTTGCGAGATATGGCAGAAAGATTGTTAGAAGCACATCAGCGCGGGTTGTGGCAAGATGTTGAGCCAGAGATGGTAGATAAATTGCGATCGCTCGTTCACCAAGCTGAAGGTGTAATTGAATCTACCTCCTTTATGCAATTCTAAAACTAGAATAAAGGTTGCTGAAAGTTTTGGTGCAGAATGGAGAGGGAGTGGAGGAAGTGCGATCGCGCTTAGGCCACAAGTTAGGATATAGTAGTAACAAAATTTATGGCAAGTAAAATGAACAATTGGCAAGAAAGTATCAGCATCGACCCCAAGGTTTGTCACGGGAAACCTTGCATCAAAGGAACGCGCATCATGGTTTCAGTTATTCTTGATAATCTAGCAGAGGGACTAACAGCGGAAGAGATCGTAGCTGAATATACACCACTTACTTTGGAAAATGTAAAAGCGGCTATTTCCTATGCTGCTGCACTGGCGAGAGAAGAAGAATTACTACCACTTAGATAGATAAGAATGCTTGTTAAATTAGATGAGAATATGAGTAACTCTCACGCCGAGTTCCTGCGACAGGCGGGTTATGATTGCGACAGGGTTACTGATGAAGGACTCTCGGGTGCAGATGATGAGATTGTATGGCAACAAGTTTGTGCGGAAGGACGTTTTTTTATTACGCTAGATTTAGATTTCTCTGATGTTCGTCGTTTTCCAGCTGGAACACATCCCGGTATTTTATTATTGCGTCCCCGTAGTCGCAGTAGTCAGGCGGTGCTAAATCTTATTTCTCGTATTTTGAGCGAACAAAGATTAGAGAGTCTGCAAGGTTGTTTAGTAGTTGCAGATGAAGTACAGACACGAATTCGCCGTCCACCTAGTTAATTCAAACAAGAGCGATACGCCTAACGGCACACTTCGTGAACGCACATATTTTGGGTAAGGTGCGATCGCTCTTTCCTGCATAGTTAAAAATAAGTTACTTGTTATGGTAGACCAGTGCAAGGCAAAGCAGGAGAATCACTTAGTTGAGCTTGTGTTCGATCCATCAAGCATTGAGCGGCTGGGCAATTATTCATTAAGTCTGTCATAGTAGCACCACCCCTACACTTAGCATTTGGCGGTATGATAATTGTATTGCCTTGGCCTGGACATGGTGCCCAACGTGATGATGAATAGAAACAAAGAGTCTGTCCGGTATCAGGATTTGTGTATGTTTGTGGAGAAACAACTTGTCCCCAAGGGCTACTTTGTGCAAACACTCTCAAGTGAATATTTCCAATAATAGCTCCACCAAAGCTGAGAGAAGTTGCTATGGCTAATATGCTTAGGGTTTTCTTCATTTTGTCACCATTAGATTTAGGTTTTATATTCGGATGCAGAACAGATTAGTCTTAGTTGACAATTAGATCTGACCTGTTTACTAAATAATGGAATGATCCTAATTTGGATTTTGTGTCTAACAGGCAATTTTGTCCAGTCGGTAAAAGTCGGATTTCGTAGGAACTTTTCCAACACAAACAGGCCGGAAAAAGTCGGAAAAAGTTGCCGAAGTCGGATAAAGTAGGATTATAATAGTGAAAATACCGACATTTACCTGACTAATGGACATTAAAGAAATGTTAAAAATAGCCGATCGCCTAATTTTCACTAAAACAGGGAAACATCTAGACGATCTGCAAGAAGCTGTCTTACGGGGAACGGTGCAAAATCAGAAATACTCGAAAATAGCAGAACAGTTTAATTGCACAGAAGGTCACGTTAAGGATATCGCTTCTGAACTTTGGAAGGTATTATCAGATGTATTAGGAGAAGATGTCAGTAAGTCGAATTTTCGCTCTACAATGCAAAGGTGTCGGTTCTCTAACGTTTCATCAGTTTCATCAAATTTTGCACAAGACTTTGTAGCTATTGGTAACATTAACCTTTGTCCAAAACCTTTGCCACCTCCAGAAGTCGCACAAGATCGATCGCACCAAGTTAAAAACCCGGTTTCTCAAAGAAACCGGGTTTTTGTAGATGATGCACCGGATCTCGGCAATTTCTACGATCGCACAGAAGAACTAGCTATCCTAGAAAAATGGATAGTGCAAGAACGCTGTCGCCTCGTCGCACTTGTAGGGATAAGTGGGATCGGGAAAAGTGCGATCGCAGTTCAGCTACTAAAGCAAATTCAAGATAAATTTGATTGTGTGATATGGCGCAGTCTGTGCGAAAAACCACCACTAGAATTAATCCAAAAAGAACTAATTGAATTTTTATCTAATCAACCCGAAAGTGAATTATCAGGTAGTGGAGAAAATAAGCGATCGCAATTAATAGAATATCTGCGAAAGCAACGTTGTCTGATCGTATTCGATGATGTACATCATATTTTTAGTAAAGGACAATTAGCTGGTTGCTATGAACCTGGATATGAAGATTATGGATTACTCTTTAAAAGATTAGGCGAATTATATCATAATAGTTGCTTGTTGCTGCTTAGTTGGGATAAACCGAGAGAAATTGTGGCATTGGAAGACCCAGATAAATTAGTGCGATCGCTACAATTAAATGGTTTGGGTATCGCAGCAAGGGAAATCCTCAAAGAGAAAGGTTTGGCTGATGAAAATAAATGGGAAGAATTGATTAACCTTTACCAAGGTAATCCATTATGGTTAAAAATAGTAGCAACGCTAATTAAAGATTTGTGCGGTGGGAGAGTGGCTGAATTTCTCAAATATGATGCCCTATTTGTCAGTGAAGATTTGAAAGATATATTCGATCGGCAGTTTAGTAGGTTATCAGATTTAGAAAAACAGGTAATGTCTAGATTAGCGATTGAAAATGAACCGATTTCTATATATCAATTGTTAAATGGTATGCAGATATCGCCTTCCGAGTTATTCAAGGTAATGCAATCCTTGGGAAGACGTTGTTTGCTGGAAAAGAAAGAAAATGGCGAGACAATTTTTAAGTTGCAAGCTGTGGTGAAGCAATATGTGAAAAATTAATGGTAAATTGGGATGAGTGATAATATTAATATATGCAGCTAAGGAGAAAAGCAATGATCGCTACTGCCGAAGTCTCAAATGTATCAAAAATCTTTACCTTAGAAGATTATATGCTCAATCCGCCCGATAATACAGAATGGGTGGATGGGCAATTAGTGGAGAAAAATAACATCACAGCAAAACATAGTCGAACTCAAGCTAGACTCGCTCGTTATTGGGGAAATTATCTAAGTTCAAGTCAGCAGGGTGGAGAAGTTTACACTGAAGTATCTTGCCGCACGGTGGGAAGAGGGCGTTGTCCCGATGTAGCTTATTTGACACCTGAATTACTCGCACAATATGGAGATAACTTTACTGTATTACCGCAAAGTTTTCCCCTAATTGCTGAAATTATTTCTCCTACTGACCCAGCGGAAGAAGTATTTACTAAAGTAAGAGAGTATTTAGAGTCTGGTTGTCAAGAAATATGGCTACTTTTTCCTGAAAGTCAGTGGATATTGGTCATCACCAAGCAGCAGCAAAAGTTGTTTAATATAGGTGAAGTAGTTAGCACTCAAATTGTACTACCAGGTTTTAGTGTAGAAGTTAATGAATTGTTGGCTTAAGCATTGGGAAAATGCTAAGAGTGATATGCCTACGGCAGGCTACGCCAACGCACTTTAAATTACGATAATTCCCTGTAACGAATCTCATACAAAATTGTAGTTATATTACAAGTTAGCTCGTGCTAGTAGCTCGCGGTTAGAATTGAGCGGTATTTACAGGGATAGCTTTATTGCTGCTTTTTCAAATATAGAAAGTAGCAAGGGAAAATAATCAATTCTACTCAAACGAAAATACTTTTGAGTCTAGTCTTAAAACATCGAAATGAATACAACCGATCGCAGACCGGAAAATAAAACAGAATTACCAGGAAGTTCTAGCGGTGTAATTCGACTGAAACCTCAACAATTTATTCACGTTTTAGATAACAATACTGGCGTTACCAGGTTGGAAGTTGGGCCACAAACTATTACCCTGCGCGATCACGAACGGTTAATATTAAAGCCGGAACCGATGATCGTCGTACCGCCTCGATATTATTGCATAATCGAAAATCCCGTGCTTCGCGATGAGAATGGAAATCCGATCGCAGACGAACACGGACAAATAAAACTGCGTTACGGCGATGCAGAAATTCGCTTTGCACAAGAGCCTTTCCCTCTCTATCCAGGTGAAGAACTTGATGGAGAAATAGAACAATTACAAGTTGTAGAAAGAAATCAAGCGTTACGTTTAAGAGCTACTCGCGATTTGAGCTATTTAATTAGAGTAGAAGTTGATGGAGAATTGGAAAACCAAACTATTAACCGTTTAGCAGGCGATGAATGGTTGTTTGAAGGGCCAGGAACTTACATACCCCGCGTGGAAGTTGAAGTTGTAGAGATAGTTACAGCCAGAGTAATTAAACCAAACCAAGCTTTACGACTGTTGGCAAGACAAAATTGTACAGACCGTCAAGGTAACAGAAGGAGAGTGGGTGAAGAATGGTTAGTCAGGGAAGAAGGAGCCTATTTACCAGGGGTAGATGAAGAAGTAGTTGGCATTATTAATGCTTACGTTTTGACGGAAAAGAAAGCATTACATCTGAGAGCAAAACGCACTTTCGCTGATGTTTTCGGTCGCCAGCGCAAAGCAGGGGATGAATGGTTAGTAACTATTGAAGATACCGAAATTCACATTCCCGATGTTTATGAAGAGGTGGTGGGAGAAGTTGAAATAACCACTTTGGGAGACAGAGAATGGTGTATTGTGGTCAACCCGATCGATACAGATGGTAAACCTCAGTTGGGAATGCGAGAAGTCAGACAGGGGAGAATATCATTTTTCTTGCACCCAGGTGAATCTCTGGAAAATGGCATCCAAAAAATTTATGTCTTGGGCGAACAGGAAGCACTTTTACTGAGAGCAAAAGAAGCTTTCAGCGAAGGTGAGGATGCAGATTTAATTCAACATCAGCCTGGAGATTTGTGGATGATTTCCGGGCCGAGAGATTATATTCCTCGCGTCGAAGTGGAAGTATTGGAAAGACGAAAAGCAATTCCTCTTGATAAGAATGAAGGGATTTACGTGCGGGATATCCAGACAGGCGAACTAAAACTTGTTAGCGGGCCGCAAGCATATATGTTAAGCCCTTATGAAGAACTTTGGCAAAAGGAACTGCCGCCAGTTGTAGAAGAATTGCTGATGCAAAAAAGCGATCCGGTTGCCGATCGCAGTCAGCATCATAAAACTGGTGAAGAAGCAGGCCAAAAATTAATTACTAATAGCATATCCAAACGGGATCGAACTAGGGCGGTTGTTTTTCATGTTCCCCAAAATGCAGCCGTGCAGATCCACGATTATAAAGATAGAACTGCCAGGACTGTATTTGGCCCGGATTTGGTGATGTTGGGGCCAGATGAAGCGTTCACTGTTTTAAGTTTGTCAGGTAGCAAACCGAAGCGACCGAATGCGATCAAATCGCTAGCATTATTATTAGGCCCGGATTTTATGACTGATATCTTTACTGTGGAGACATCAGATCATGCCAGACTGCAAATTCAGTTGTCATATAACTGGTATTTCGATATCGATCGCCACGACGAAGCAGCAGCAGCTAAACTGTTTCAAGTGCCTGATTTTGTAGGAGATGCTTGCAAAGCGATCGCATCTCGCGTGCGCGGTGCTGTAGCGGGAGAAAAATTCGATGAATTTCACCGCAATTCTGCCCGAATTATCAGAACTGCCGTGTTTGGTACAGACAGTGAAGGTCGCGTGCGAGAGGAATTCCGCTTTAGAACCAATAACTTGGTAATCACAAACATCGACATTCAATCAGTCGAACCTGTTGATGAACGCACCTTAGAAAGTCTGCAAAAATCGGTACAAATTGCCATTCAAATTACTACCGATGCTCAAGAAGCAGCAGCCCGACAAGATGCGGAACGAATTGCCCAAGAAGCGAAAGCAAGATTAGAAAGACAGGCAATTGTTGATAAAAGTGCGGCAGAAGCAGAACGGCGAAATCTACTGGAATTGCAAGCAGAAAACGCTGCCATTCAATCTACAGGTCAAGCGACAGCAGAAGCAAGAGCGAAGGCAGAAGCTGCTAGAATTCAAGGACAATTAGCCGTTAATTTAGCTCAGCAAGAAGCAGAGGCGGCGCGAATTCGCTATGAAGCTGAATTAGCACAATTGAGAGCGAGACAGGAAGCTGAATTAGCTCATCAGCAAGCGCTAATTGCTTTGGAAATCCAAAAAGCAGAGCGAATGGCGGAAATTACCAGTACTGAATTCAGGCAAAAAGTAGAAGCGATCGGCCCAGAAACTCTCACCGCAATGGCGCAAGCTGGCCCGGAAATGCAGGCGAGACTTTTGCAATCGCTAGGTCTACAAAGCGTACTAATTACTGATGGAAAAAATCCCATAAATTTATTTAGTACGGCGCAGGGTTTGATTAGTCCTGTTGCTTCTCAAACACAGCAATTACCAAAGGCAGAAAGTTGATTATTTATAACCTTTTTCTGCCATAATTTGTATTGTTGTCTACCTTACAAGCAATGGAAAGTCAGGCAGGATTCATTTTCAAAGTGCTGATCTTCTCAACTGCACTGTCGGTATTAATTAAGTATGGAGGCCCGGTATTAAATGTTACGGCGAATCAGAGCCTTGCGCTGACGCTCGTCCTTCTGCCAAGTGCGATCGTCGGGCTTTTACTTTGGGGGCGGGTATGGCAGCAGGGAAAATAAGCCCACAGAGATTGTGATAGCAGTGGCGCTAATGTATGCTGGGGAAATTGCGATCGGCTAATTTAGCTGTATTCGATTCCGAATGTACTTGACAAGGCGCATTACACTCAAGGTAGCCCGAACAACTGGGAGTCAGCATTGTGAAATTGGGTCAAGCGATCGGCCTGTTACTAATTGCCATCTGTTTATACATACTGTGGCAAATTCGGCAAGTAATTTTACTCGTGTTTGCAGCTGTGGTGTTAGCGACTGCCTTGAACAGGCTAGCACGGCGGTTGCAGCAGTCCAGATTGTCGCGATTGTGGGCAGTAATGCTGTCAATTGCCATTATGGTAATCGTTCTGATTGGCTTTTTCTTGCTGATTGTGCCGCCCTTTGTCGCGGAAGTTCAACAATTAGTAGAGTTGTTCCCCAAAGGCGTCAATCGCATCAACCAATGGCTGAATCTGCTCAGAAATAATATTCCCACCCAATTCAACCAGTATCTGCCGGACATTAATAGCCTCAGCCAACAACTGCAACCGGTGGTCAATCAGCTTTTGGGCGGATCGGTCGCTTTTTTCTCGAATACCCTGGGGGGTATACTGAGCTTTTTACTGGTGCTGGTTTTGACATTGATGATGTTAGCCCAGCCCCAATCTTACCGTAAAACCTTCGTGCGCTTGTTTCCCTCCTTCTACCGACGGCGCGTAGATGGGATTTTGGATCAATGCGAAGTAGCGCTGGGTAGATGGATTATCGGCGCTTTGATCAGCATGAGCGTAGTTGCCTTGTTGAGTGTGGTTGGCTTATCGATTTTGGGAGTAAGGCTAGCGCTGGCTCAGGGTGTGTTAGCGGGATTGCTCAACTTTATTCCCAATATTGGCCCTACATTGAGTGTAGTCTTACCGATGACGATCGCACTCCTAGATGCGCCCTGGAAATCCGTCGCCGTCTTAATTGTGTACTTCTTCATTCAGCAGTTTGAGAGTAATTTTCTCACTCCCTACGTGATGGCGCAACAGGTAGCGCTACTACCGGCGATCACGTTAATGTCCCAAGTCTTTTTCGCTACATTCTTTGGATTCTTGGGGCTGATTTTAGCTTTACCTCTAACAGTTGTAGGACAAGTCTGGGTAAGAGAAGTGTTGATTAAAGATATCCTGGATGTATGGCACAGCGATCGGCAACTGGCCTTCGAGAGCGCCGGTATTGCCGAATCAGAGTCAGCAGCAGAAGCCGATCGACAAGCTCCCGTCTTGCCTGAAGATAGTCCAAAAACTCAACAAAAATCGAGTGTAGAAGATGACAATACTAATTAAACTGGCCTCAGTCTTAATCCAGCACAACTTCCAACAATTGTTTTAATTTTTAGTTGGAAATTTTTAATTTTATAGCAATCGCTTTCGTCAATTAGGGCGTTCTTAATTCCACCAAACCCGACGCCCCAGTCCTAGCCCCGACGCCCTAGCTATATATGCGAACAATTGCCGAAATAAACGATAAAATTACCAAAAAATCTGCGGTAGTTTGTACCGTCGAAGAATTAAAAGCGCGAGTGGCAGAAGCTGGCATCAGCCAAACTGCAAAAGAAGTCGATGTCATCACCACTGGCACCTTTGAGCCGATGGAATCTTCCGGAGCAATAATTAACTTAGGACACACCGATCCACCGATTAAAATTCGCTCCTGCTGGCTAGATGGAGTCTTAGCTTATTCTGGATTTGGCGCAGTAGATTTGTATTTGGGAGCCACCCAAAGCGTAGACTATCCTAGCACCTTGGAAGCAGGCGACGATCCAGAATCCAAAGAACGGGGTGGCGGTCATGTAATCGAAGATTTAATTGCTGGCAAACCCATCCAATTGCGAGCGGTCGGACAGGTAACTGATTGCTATCCTCGCCCATCATTTGAAACCACCATCACCCGCGACACAATTAACCAATTTTATCTCTACAATCCCCGCAATTTATATCAAAACTTTATCGTGGGAGTGAATGGAGGCGATCGGCCTCTGTATACTTACCTTGGCCCTTTGCAACCCAGACTTGCCAACGCCGTCTACTCCAACCCAGGTGCTATTTCCCCCCTCCTCAACGACCCAGATTTGCAACTAATTGGCATTGGCACCCGCATTTTCTTAGGCGGAGGAATCGGTTACGTAGCTTGGGAAGGCACTCAGCATTTCCCATTACAAAAACGATTGTCAAATCAGACACCAATTGGCCCAGCCGCTACCCTCGCCTTAGTTGGAGATGCCAAACAAATGAATCGTCGTTGGGTGCGCGGTTGTTACTTCAAAAATTACGGCCCTTCCCTCATGTTAGGCGTAGGTCTACCGTTACCTGTTTTGCATGAGGAAGTAGTAGAAAAATGCGCCGTACAAGACAAAGATTTAGTAGCGCCGATCGTAGATTTTTCCATTCCCCGCCGCGTGCGTCCTACCTTTGGTTTGGTAAGTTACGCACAATTAAAATCCGGTCGGATTCCGATTGAGGGAAAACAGGTCAGAGCTGCCCCTCTTGCCAGCATATATCTGTCGCGGCAAGTAGCTTTAGAGTTGAAACAGTGGATTCAAGAAGGAAAATTCACTCTCAGCGAACGAGTTGCTGCCATTCCAATGGATCGGTCTTTTTTACCCCAAGACCGATGGGGCGCAACTATTGCTTTGGAGTAAATTATCGGTGGGGGAGTGGGGGAGTGGGGGAGCGGGGGAGTCAAAAGTTAAAAGTCAATCATTCAAAATTCCTTTCTCTCCCTCCTCCCTCTTCCTCCTCCCTCTCCCTCTTCCCCCCTAGCCCCTAACCCCTAACCCCTAGCCCCTTTTTTAGGTACTCGGTTGCTGACGTTTTGTCGGTCGAGGAATTGGCTTCTCGGTGGGAGGTTTAGCGCCTGCGGGTACTGGACGATTGCTGCCAGCCCCTGGCCCTGGATATTTACCAAACTTTTTCCCAGCCGGTTTTTTACCTTTAAAAGGTTTCCTGGGCTTACTCGGACGCAAGGATGCGATATCTTTGGCCTCCTGAATTAGGAGGTCGTTAGCCTGTCGCTGGATATGGAATTCCCAGAAATATCCCACAGCCTTTCTTTCCAGAACACCTTTGAGTGTGAGCTTAAAAAATTTGGGCTTTTCATCTTCTTTGCGGGGTGCTTGCTTAATCTTGACGATGATTTTTTGTTCGTCGTGAGATTGATAAACTACCTCACCGCGAATCGAAAAATAACCATCTTCAACGGGGGAACTCTCAGCTTCTAAATTGCTGGAGCTCGATGCTTCGGTTACTTCGCTTGCCGATGTCTCGTCAGTGGAAGACAAACTTTTGTCAAGGTTTTCTGGTTCCCAAACTCCCACAATTTGAAGGTGTAAAGCATCGTCATTTTGTCGCGTTCGCGGATAAACTACCCACAGGTGTTCGGTTTCTAAATCTAAGTGATTCTTCACCAGACTCATTACCCGACCTAACAGCACGGAATCGATCGCCTGCCCATCAGAGGCTAGTAACAGACCGCGCGTAAATTGCTCTGCACTGGGGCTATATTTGCCCCGTACTAAGCCAATAGCCCGATACTGCATCGGTTCGCTGGGAGCTGGAATGGGCTCTTGCCGCCGTCCACTATCCTTATCGGTTTCAGTCGCCATTAGCTCACCAGAAATGTTGGCATCGCTTTTCTCGATCGCAGGGGTAGGAGCCTGAGTCGTGGAGGCAGCTGCCGGTGGTGTAGGCGCTGTAGGCGCGGGAGTAGGGGGGGTAACCGCTTGGGTGACAGGGGGCTTGGGTGGATTCGGCTTACGAACGACCGGTAATTCGGCCTTAGCTTGTTCGGAACCGCTAGAAGACTGGGGGAACTGATTCGGAGAGGGACTCATAAGAACTCCTTGCAGCGGAGACACACTTCCTCTGGCTCCTCGTGAGAGATAAGCACAAACTGGACTTGGGTACAAAATGCCCGGTCGATAACCGAGAATCTTTGCAAATCCCTTGTACTAGCCAGAAGCCAAAACCTAGTATCTACTACTCTATTCGCTCTCGCGTTCCTCCGGAGTTCACAGCGCGGGAACTTCGCCGACAATGACTGTCGCCGCAGGTGTACTGCCGTTGGCGATCGCGGACCGATGATTAGATCGGCGTGCCTATTTTACTGAATGCAATTAATTTTCGGTGCAATCCGCAAAGTTTCTTTGAGACTGTCACATTTTGGCCTTCTGGCCGAGGGATTGCGGTTCATTGCAATTAACAATGAACTGCCAACCATGACCGCAGCGAAATATCTCAATCTCAGATCGCGCTAACTATATCGTCTTTTTCTATATCGTTGATAATGAGATTAGAGTTCAAAAAAGTTGTGTGTCAGATAAAGTCCGTCGCTGGTTGATTGTAGGGATGATGGTCTTCGGAATCATTCCTTTTGTAGGGACGTCGATCGTTCCCCTCCTACAGGCTTTTCAGGGGGGGCAGCCTACTGGGGTAACGGCGACATCCGCTCAGGTGCAAGCGACGGCGATAAAGGAGGAACTACAAGCTAGAGCTAAGGGTTTCGAGCTGGTTTTGCAGCGAGAACCAGATAATCAAACGGCGCTCAAAGAATTGATCGCTACCCGTCAACAAATGGCTGGGCTGGGACTGGGCGATATCAAGGATGCGATCGCACCGATGGAAAAACTGGCTTCGCTCAATCCTAAAGACGTTGGGGTGCAGATAGACTTGGCCAGCTTTTACACTCAGCAGAAACGTTACGACGAGGCGATCGCAGTCTTGGATAAGGCGATCGACAGCAACAAAGAAGATTTTCGACCGGTGTTTGCCAAGGCAATTGTGCTGCAACAGCAAGGCAAAACCGAACAAGCCCAGCCCCTATTCGCTAGTGCTGCGGATTTGGCACCACCTGAGTTAAAAGAGCGAGTTAAGGCCCAAATCGCACAAATCAAAACTCAAACGCCAGCGCCCAAGGCTGATTCGACTACTTCTCCATCTACTCCATCTACAGATCGCTCTGTTAACCCAGCAGCAACCCCATCTTCAGAATCAACTCCAGCAAAAAATTAGCTTTGCTGGCAATAGTTTCCCAGCCTTGATAATGTCTTTAGTTAGAGTTCAAAGCACTCATGTGTCCCAAAAGCGCGATCGCGTAGCCCAAAGCAAAAATAACAACCGCTGGTTAATAGGTGCGGGGTTACTTCTGGTATTCATTACCGTAGGCGGATTTTTGCTTGGCAGGTCTTCTTTTTTGAGTCAAGCTTTTGTGCAAGAGCAATCCTCTGACCCAACGGCGGTGACACCTGCGGTGGAGTCCACTCAAGCTCTTCAAGCAGAACTGGAAATCCAGGTTAAAGGTTACGAACAGGTTTTGCAGCGCAAACCAGACGATCGAACTGCACTCAAAGGACTGATCGACACGAAGCTGGAACTGGTTCGCTTAGGTGTGGGTAGTATAAAGGATACGATCGAACCTCTAGAAAAACTCGCTAAACTCAGTCCGCAGCAAACTGAATACACGGTGCTGCTAGCTCAAACTAAGCAGCAAGTTGGCGATATTGAAGGATCTGCAACGATTTATCGCACGATTTTGGAGTCTAAACCAGGAGATCTCAAGGCTTTGGATGGACTGGTAAACTTGTTGCTGGATCAACAACGTCCGCAAGCGGCGATCGGATTGTTGCAAGATACGCTGGATAATGCACCCAAGCTGAATCAAATTAAGCCGGAAACTATAGATGAAGTTTCGGTGCGGTTGATGCTGGGACGAGTTTACGCGGAACAGGAAAGTTACCCAGAAGCGATCGCCGCTTTCGATCGAGCTATCAAAGCTGATAAGGAAGATTTTCGTCCGGTGTTAGCTAAGGCGATCGTACTCCAAAAACAAGGCAAAAATGAGGAAGCTCAACCTCTGTTTTCTTCTGCGGCGTCTTTAGCTCCAGCTCAATATAAAGACCAAATCAATCAGCTCGCATCTGCATCTCCACCGGCGGAAGTCCAAGAGTCACCCGATAGTAACTCCGACACCGATAGCGCGGAAACGGAAGAATCACCCGATGGGAACTCCAATACAGATAACACCGAACAAGGTAATTGAAGAGAGTCGGGGAGTGGGGGAGTGGGGGAGCGGGGGAGCGGGGGAATAAATGTTTTCTCTGTCCCTTTTCCCTCTTCCCTCTTCCCCTAGCCCCTAACCCCTAGCCCCTAGCCCCTAAACAGCTTCCATCCAGGCTACAGCGGCGAAGATCAAAAATAACAATCCTCCTATCACAGTCATAGCGCGTTCGGAAATTCGTTTGGCGATGAAGCGTCCGCCCATGACTGCGATCGCCGCACAAATGGCATGACCTAAAATAGCACCTGTGGTTACTCCCACCGCATTGTAGGAGGCGGCTAGGGTGATGGTAGCAAATTGAGTGCGATCGCCCCATTCCGCCACAAAAGTCATTGTAAAAGCTTTGAGTAAAACCGCCAATTTGCTTTGGCGGCGAGGCATTTTCGCTTCTGCTTCTTTAACTGCCGCTAATGCTTCTTCTGCTTCGTCGCATTCGGCTTTGCCTGACATTTTACTGGCTTCGTACAATAACTTCAGCCCAAAACCGACAAACAAAGCAATTTCCGCGAATTGAACATACTGTTTCGGTAAAAGAGACACAGTTTGTCCGACTAAAACAGACAATATCGTCATTGCTGCCAAAGCTGCGATCGCGCCCGCAAATACCAGCCGTCGCGAATGACGCATTGCCAATATGGCGGCGATAAAAAAGGTTTTATCCCCTAATTCTGAAACTGTAATCAGCAATAAACCGGCGGTAAAAGCTGTCAGCATTTTCTCAAACTCCTCTGGTGTGTTTCTCCGCTGCCTGAGTGAGCTTGATGAATGCCAAAACACTTCACCAAGCTCACATCTTTTTGATTGAAGAGATCGCAATAACTCTTCAAATGTGAACTTAGTGAAGGTCTCGCTTGCAAGTGTTTAAATGCTTTAGCCCAACCTTTACAGCGGTCAGAGCTTGACAAACTTGTCACCTGAACCAGGCTCATCGCCAGTATGTTGATTCAGATGGGCTAGCTCAATGGCTAGCAGCTACTCCCCTTCTTTATACGAGTAATTATACATCTATCTTCTGGGAGAGGACAAGGGGGTAATTTATCATTATTTATTCATTTTTAAAGAAACTAGGGAAGCGATCGCACTCCGTACCCTTTTCTCTGAGGACTGCGGAATGAGTGCGATCGCCTGACGGGGTTGTTAAAAAATGCCAAGAAGCTATGCAGTGATGGAGGGGATAGGGGGAGAATGGGCGAGCGGGAATGAATGCGATCTGGGCAGATTTACTGATTCCCTATTTCCAATGAGAGTGGAACTTGATAGCAGCGTCTACAATGTAAATTAATTGATGCTCTTCATATCACTTGTTTTGAAGTTGCCAAAGCGGATTATTTTATCGCTTGTGGCAAAAGATTAATCAATCGCTGTAAGCACTTATCTATTAATCGAAATGTGTTTGATATCCAACAAGGTGTGGCAGTTGCTATCATGGTTAAACATCCCCCGGAAAAAGCAGTATGATCCGAACTCAAAAATTTACGGCAATTATTGAGCGTGAAGGCGATGGCTATGTGGCTTTGTGTCCAGAACTAGATATTGCTAGTCAAGGCGATTCTATTGAAGAGGCAAGAAATAATTTAATTGAAGCTTTAGAATTGTTTTTTGAAGTTGCCGATCCTTCAGAAATACAAAACCGCTTACATCCAGAAGTATTTGTGACTCAATTGGAGGTAGCTATTGGGTAAGCTATTAGGATAATTACTCATCAGTAGTGAAAGCGATCGATCTGGGCAGATTTACTGATTCCGTATTTCCCTCAAGAGAAACATTAAGTAAATGCAAACACTAATTAGACTCAAGGTTGAAAAGTTTATTGAAAATGGGCAAGAATATTTTGTCGCTACCAGCGATGATTTACAGGGTCTGGTTGCGGAAGGAAAAACAGTACAGGAAGCTATAGAAATTGCTGAGGATGTCGCCAAAGTTCTCTTAGATTTAGAAAAATAAAATAATCAGAACTTTCAGTTACAAGATTTGCCTTATCAGTTTTCTTGATGTTTAATTATAGGGTGAGCAATGCCCACCCCAAATAATACCGAAAACTGACAAACTTCAATATTTCCGTTCTTTTGGCTCAAACATGGTAATTGCGACAGGTTTATATTGAAGGTCGATGCCAGCAGGGGAATAGTATGCTAGGGTGTGCTTGAGGAAATTTTCATCATCGCGATCGGCATAATCTTCCCGGTAATGAGCGCCGCGACTTTCTTGTCGATTCAGGGCAGATGTGAGAATGACCTGCGCGACGATCGTCAAACTACGCAGTTCCCAAGCTTCTACAATCTCAGTGTTCCAAAGTTTACCTTTATCATCCAAGTAGATATGCTGATATTGCTGCTGTAGCTTCTCTAACTCTGCCAATCCCTCGCGCATGACTGACTCGGTGCGAAAGACACCGCAGTATTGAGTCATACAATCTTGCAAAGATTGACGCAGCTTGTCAATTCGTATTTCTCCCTTTTGGTCGAAAAGCGATCGAATCTGTTTCTGAGCTTCTGTAATATAGCGTTGCTCGTTGATGTCCGGTAGCTTGCGTTTTTGCACGTATTGTGCTATTGCTGCACCAGTCCTTCTCCCGTAGACCACACATTCCAGCAGCGAGTTGCTACCCAGACGATTTGCGCCGTGAACTGAGACACAAGCAGCTTCTCCCGCCGCGAAGAATCCCTCCACTAACCCATCTGGCCCACTGCGAACTTGCCCGTCTGTATTGACTGGGATACCGCCCATCGAGTAGTGAACTGTGGGTCGGACTCGCATTGGTGCTTCCACGGCGTCGATACCCAGGAGGCGATGACATTCTTCCCAAGCGAAGGGAACGCGACTCATAATTTTTTCGCGACCCATGTGGCGCAAGTCGAGGTAGACAAAGGGGCCACCCGCAGAACCATCGGGATGAATGCCTCGTCCCGCTTGGATTTCCCGTGCGATCGCTCTGGATGTAATATCGCGGGGTGCCAGTTCCATCCGGCTGGGGGCGTAATTAGCCATAAAGCGATCGCCCTCACTATTAATCAGATAAGCACCCTCTCCCCGCACCGCTTCCGAAATCAGCACCCCCACCGGATACAAACCTGTGGGATGAAACTGCACAAATTCCATATCTTCCAACGGCACACCCGCGAGGGCAGACATTGCCAAACCGTCGCCCGTAGAGGCATAGTCATTGGAAGTAGTATTGAAAACGCGACCGTAGCCCCCAGTAGCAAACATCACCGCCTTAGCGCGAACTACCTCCAGATGCCCATCCCGAATGCGATACATCAGCACACCTTTCGCCTGGGCATCTTCTAAAATCAGTTGCATTACGTACCACTCATCGTAAATATGGACACCGTAACGCCTGAGATTGTTAACCAACTCGTGTAGAATCGCGTGACCGGTTTTATCGGCGGCGTAGCAAGTGCGGCGATGGGAATGTCCGCCGAAAGCGCGTTGGGCGATGCGTCCGTCTGGCAAACGAGAGAACAGCACACCCATGTGTTCCAAGTCGATGATGACATCTGGTGCTTCGCGGGTAAGAATTGCCACCGCATCTTGGTCTGCCAGATAGTCGGAACCTTTGACCGTATCGAAAGCGTGGGCTTCCCAGGTATCGTCTGGATCGACATTATTTAGGGTAGCAGCCATACCACCTTGGGCGGCGACAGAGTGCGATCGAATCGGATGAGTTTTAGCGACTACAGCTACACTGAGTTTGGGATCGGTACGGGCAATCTCTACAGCAGCGCGACACCCAGCCAGTCCACCGCCAACTATAATTACATCGTGTTCTAACATATTTGGTTTGATATCTGTAATCCCTAATCTATGGTCACTCAAATAAAAACTTCCCCAACAAAAAGTGGGAAAGTTCTTTACAAATCTGGCAAAAGTCAGATGCCAGTTGTTAGTTGTGAGTTAGATTTTCTACTGACCGTTGACTTTTGACTATCGATCGTTTACCTATGACCGCTTATGTGGTTACTCGTAAGGTTTCCTGATTAGGTGCCGCTACTGGGCTTGTTCGAGTTGTTTCCTCTTGCCCTAAAGGCACAAATTCAATATGGTTCAGCAGCGTAGTCACGAAGGCAAATAGCAAGAAGGGCAGAGACAATACGAGAATAAGTCCAACGGTGGCTAAGGCGTAAATGTGGCGGCTGCTACTCCACAGGGCAAGTGCGGAGGCTAAACTCAAGAAAATGACGATTAACCAAATAACGATTTGACCGTATATGTCGCCAAAGGTAAGAGTGCAGACCATACGATATCTTTGTAATTTATCCATGACATTTTCCTCGTAACATTGCTATAAGTTTCTACGTTAAAGTTTAGATTGGGTTTTGGGTAGGTTTGCAATATTTTTTTAAAGATATCGTAATAAAATTTTACAATGTATCGAACAAATAACTGTCTGAGAGAAAGAGTAACTTTTTTTGAGGGCTGTTTGTTGTTCATTCTTGATAGTTTTTTGCCATGAAACGCGAGCTATCAACAATGAACATATGATTTCCTTTACTGCAATCCAACTTCAACTTCTCTTACTTGCACAAACTACCAAACTCAAGCTAACAATTCATTTATTGCTACACTAAAACCCGTCAAAACAACTTGCGTACTAACGATATCGCCGGATTTAAAAGCCAATGTCCCTTCTTGTGTAATAATCAACACTCGGCAGCTTTCAGGAAATACTAACCAAACTTCTTGACAACCTGACTCTAAATACTCGCTAGCTTTGGCAAATAATTCTTCAGCTGGATCGGTGGGAGATGCGATTTCAGCAATTAGGGGTGGACTCTGGGGTAAAGCACCTGCTTCGCCAAATTCTTCCAGCAGTTCAGGTGTCAGATAAGAAACATCGGGACGACGACCTTGCCTCAATGTGCGACAGGGAAGTTCGACGTGAGTTTCCCCTCCTTGTCCGGATGCTTGGATGTAATTTCCCCAGTAACGACCCAACCTACACTGAACCCTACTATGCTTTACTGTCATTCCCGTTTTCTCCACAAGTTGACCATTTACCCATTCCATTTGTTCTGGAGGATTAGCCATAAAGTCTTCTAGTGAGAAGCTTTCAGTTACAGTAGCGATCGCCATAGTTATTTACTCGCTTTTGTAATTCTGACCGATCTTATTTTATCGCTATTTTAATCGCCCTTCGCTCAGTACTTTTGTATGAAGCGTAGCCCAGAAACCCTGTTTCTTCAAGAAACCGGGTTTCTCTACACCGTACATTCGATAGTGTGGCGGGGGACTTCTGCAAATCTAGTTAAAGGCAGCGTTACAATAAAAGTTGTGCCAGCGCCTACATCGCTTTTTACTTGAATTTGTCCCCGGTGTAAATCTACGCATTTTTTGACAATTGCCAGTCCCAATCCCGTGCCTTGAATTCGATTCACATTGCTGCCGCGATAGAAAGTTTCAAACAAATGTTGTTGGTCTTTTAAAGGAATGCCGATGCCTTGATCTTGAATCTGAAAAATTGCCGTATCGTTTTGACAAGTTAAATTAAACCGAACGTTGCCACCTTGGGGAGAATACTTAATAGCGTTGGAGATTAAATTGTTAAAAATGTGTCCCATTAAAAATTCGTCCATTTCAACTTGGCTGCATTCTCCCGCACAGGTAAAGGTAATGTTGTGCTGTTCTGTGGCGGTGAATTGCAAATTTTCGATGAGTTCGCGACAAAAATCTTTTAAATCTAAAGTGGCGGGTTGATATTGCAGCCTGTTGGCGTCAGTTTTACCGAGAAGCAAGACTTCTTCTAGTAGTTGAGTGGTATTGTTGACAGCATTCTTAATCTGGTCAAAATATTTGATTTTTTGTTCTTCAGTCAAGCGATCGCCATAGCTTTGGAGAATTTGAGCGGCTGTGCGAATTGCGGTCATGGGGTTGCGGAATTCGTGGGAAACCATTGAAATAAAACTGGATTTAAGCTGATTGAGTTCTCGTTCTTTTTCCAATGATTTGAGGACTTCTATTTCAGCGCGTTTGCGATCGCTAATATCCCTGCCTTCCGCAATCAGCAGTACAGTTTTGCCCCTTTCATCTTTTAATGGCTTGAGCGATAAGTCAATCCAGACGATCGCACTTTCTGCGCCGCACATCTGGAGTTCGTTACGGACGAAATTACCTTCAGCGGCGTTGGCGATCGCACTTTTCAACCACTCCTGAGTTACCTCAGAATCATGCCAACAGTTTATCTCCCAGAGCGGCGAACCGACAAAATCATTTTGTTTGCCACCACAAAAAGCAAGGGATGTTTTGTTAATTTCTAGAATAATTCCTTCTGGGCTTAACAATAGCATCAGTTGGAATGTCTGGTCAAAAATTCCCCGAAAACGCCGTTCGCTATCGTGGAGTTGCTTGAGGATTTGTCCGCGTTCGATCGCATAGCGGATCGCCCTAACTAGCAATTGAACTGTGATTTGGTCTTTGACAATATAATCTTGCGCTCCTTTTGCCACCGCTTGCAAGCCCATCTCCTCATCGTCAGCTCCCGTCAGCACTACAATGGGGATATCTGGTGCGGCGGCGTTAAATTTTGCTACCGTCTCCAATCCATCAGAATCTGGTAGAGAAAGGTCTAACAAAGCTACATCAAACAGGAAATCGCTGCAAGACTCGATCGCATCATTCAGTCGTTCAACCCATATCAGTTCCCACTCCCCGCTGTTTAGGCGCGAAAAGAGTTGGCGCAGCAAGATTGCATCGCTAGGGCTATCTTCGACCAAAAGTATATGAATGGGTTTCTTATTCATACAGCATCGCCAGGAGTGTAAGGTTATTTTTACGATCGGATCGGAAGTTCTGCCTAACTTTAAATTTCGATCGAGTTTGGAATTACTCTATAGGTAGTTTCACTGCGGCTAGCCAGAAATCTTCGATCGCGCCGATAACATCAAAAAACTGTTGGATGTCAACCGGCTTAGTAATGTAGCAGTTAGCGTTTAAATTGTAAGCTATTAACAGATCGCGTTCATCTACTGAAGTGGTGAGAATTACCACAGGTATACGTTTTAACTGCGGGTCTGATTTGATCTCGCCGAGTACTTCCCGTCCATCCATAGCTGGCAGGTTAAGGTCGAGTAGAATCAGGTCAGGGCGGGGAACATCAGCGTACTCACCCTGATTTCGGAGAAATTTTATTGCTGTTTCCCCATCTTCAACCCAATGTAAGTTATTGATTACCTTGGCTGTCTTTAGCTTTTTTATAGTTAGTTTAGCGTCGCTGGGAGAGTCTTCAACCAGCAAAATTTCAATCGGTCTAAGCAGTTCGCTGCTAATCATGTAAATAAATCTCTGTTGGGAGGGATGACTCAGAAGGGATGGTAAAGTAAAATGTCGTTCCTACTCCTAGCTGAGATTCAGCCCAGATGTTACCGCCGTGGCGTTCGACAATCTTTTTGCAGATAGCCAAACCAATACCGGTACCGGGAAATTCTCTGCGAGTATGGAGACGTTTGAAGATCTCGAAAATGCGATCGAGATACTGCTCTTTGATGCCAATTCCATTATCCCCTACAGAGAAGAGCCATTTGTTATCTGTTAATTCTGCCGAAATCCGAACTTGGGGTGGCATTTCCCGGTGGAATTTGATCGCGTTACCGATCAAATTTTGAAATAACTGCACCAATTGAGTTTTGTCTGCCATAACGGTTGGCAGGGAATCATAGGTAATGGTAGCCTTATTTTCGGCAATCGCTACTTGCAAACGATCGAGCGCTTCACGCAAGAGCGCATTGGAGTCAGCGGGAACAAACTCTTTACCGCGAGTACCCACACGGGAATATGCTAGCAAGTCTTGAATTAACTGCCGCATCCTTGTCGAACCATCAATGATGTAGCCCATGTATTCGCGTGCGGACTCATCAAAAAGGTGCTGGTAGTCATGCAATAGCAGTTCGGTGTAACCGGTCACCGCTCTCAACGGTTCTTGCAAATCGTGGGAAGCTACATAAGCAAATTGCTCTAATTCCTGATTGGAACGTTTTAATTCCGCAGTTAGTTGCTCTAGTTTTCGTTCTGCTTCTTTTCGCTCGGCAATTTCAGCTTGTAATGCACCATTAATCTCCGTCAGTTCATTATTCAGTTCCCGCAGTGCATCTTCTGCTTGCTTCCTCTGGGTGATGTCGCGGGTAATAATCAGCACAGATTCTACTGAAGTATCAAGGGCGAATTCTGGCACGAGACGAGCTTGGTAGAATTTTAATCCATTGGGGCTGGCAGAATTGAATTCTACTACATTCATTTCACCTGTAGCAAAAACTTTCTGGCAGGGTGCTTCCAATTGCTCTACGAGTTCTTGTGGAAAACCCAATTCTGAAAGACTTTTACCGATGAATGCTTCAGCTGGAATTCCTGTTTCCTTTGTAATGGCGGGATTAATATAAAGGTATCGTATTTGTCGATCCAATCGAGAAATTACATCCGGGGTATTTTCTAGCACCGTTTTCAGTTCTTGTTCGCGTTGGGATAAAGCTATTTCTGCTGTTTTGCGATCCGTGATGTCCGTATCTGTCCCCGTCATGCGAAAAGCGCGATCGTTGGCATCCTGAAAAGCTATGCCACGGGAAAGAAACCACCGAATGCTGCCGTCTTTGTGGAGTCGGCGATGTTCCATTTCATACTGCGGCGTCAATCCTTGCAGGTGTTCTCTAATGGCTGCGATCGCCTTTTCTCTGTCGTCACAATGTAGCAAACTATACCAACTATCCAAAGTGTTCGGAATATCTAAATCCGTATATCCTAGAGCTTCTTTGATGTTGGAATCGATATAAAATTGGTTAGTCTGAATATTCCAGTCCCAAACTCCTACTTGTCCGGAACTAACGGCGAGGGCATATCTTTCTTGGCTGATACGAAGAACGTCTTCTACCCGTTTGCGATCGGTAATATCATAGTTAATTTCCAGAAATGCTACCGCGTTACCCTGTTTGTCTCGCTCTGATGTCCAGCGACTCTCTACTATAATTTGCGTGCCATCTCGTTTCGTGTGTCTGAGTTCTCCCTGCCAATAGACATCGCGTAAGCACTCATTTTTGATTGACTCTAAAGGTTTGGGAAATACTGTTTGTAAAAGGTCATGGATTTCTTTTCCAACAGCTTCTTCTTTTGACCACCCATATAAGCGTGCTGCCCCTTGATTCCAATACTGAATGCGATCTTCTAGATCGAAAATAATAATTGTATCATTAGCGAAGTCTAGCATATGCGTGCGTTTTAGCAGTTCTGCTTCTGCCAATTGGCTAATCCGAATTTGCTTTTTCAGCTGAAAGTAGACAATACATAGTAGGCTGAAACTTAACAAATAACCAATAGCGACAACGATGCTAGTATAGCGAACGCTGTCATTTATCGCTGCCGATCGCTGCTGCAATAAAAGTCGTTCTTCTTGTTCCATTTTAGATAGTTTGTATCGAACTTTTTGTTGGAGAGCGTTACCGCGATCGGTTAGGAGAATTTGATTTTTTTGGTTCGATTTATTTTGCTTAACTAAATCGATCGATACCTGAAGCACAGCCACTCTTTGTGCGAGCATCGGTTCGAGTTCATCGAGTCGCTGCTGTTGGTGAGAATTATCATCAGTTAACTCCCGGACAACGTTGAGAGAGCGTTTAGCTGTTTGAATACCAGCATTATAACTTTTTAGATAAATATCGTTTCCTGTGATGATGTACGCACGTCTTGATGTTTCAGCGTCTTTAATACCGTCAAGAGTTTTATCGATTTCTTCCAATACTTGACGAGTATGTTCGACCCATTGCTTATTTGCAATCAACTTTTGTACGCTCAGATACGAAACTGCGCCCACGCCGCTTAAGAGGAGTAAAGCCAAGCCAAACCCACCTGCAATAATTTTTTTGTACGCTCTTGTCATAGCAATTTCTTTCGCTGCAAAAATCATTAGTAAGGCTGTCATTACCATTTTGCAGCGAGATTGTCCATAAACAAGTAGGGTGGGCATTGCCCACCCTAGCCTTTACAGCATTTTTCTAATGAATCCAACAAAAATCAGTGGCTTCTCCCGTACTTGTGGTGGAAAAGCCGATATTTTGGCAATTGGACATGGGGCAGAAGGGCAGAATTAATATTTTTCCCTTTTCCCTCTCCCTGTTCCTTTTGACTTTTGACTTTTGACTTTTGACTTTTTATAGCCCCTAACTTAGTTGTGGCGACTGCCATCAGGCATAGTCGCTCCTGTCAGAATTGCCTCCGGCCAATGTGCTTCTGTGCCTTCGATGTACGCTCCGCGCAAGCTGGCTCCAGTCAAATCTGCCCCGCGCATTGCTGCCACATTAAAGTTAGCTCCCCAGAGGTAAGCTTGTCGCAAACAGGCATTGCTCAGGTCGGCATCGCTGAGATCGGCCATATTTAAATTAGCGCCTGTTAAATCTGCCTTACTCAGATCGGCGGATGAGAGGTCTGCCTTACTTAAATTTGCTTCGCATAAGTCGGCTTTGGTAAGAGTGGCACCGCTGAGATTGGATGCGTGAAGGTTTGTCCTTGCCAACATCGAAACGCGCAGCTGGGCATTGCTAAGATTAGTTGCGGAAAGGTTGGCTCCGCTGAGGTTAGCTCCGCTGAGTTTCGATTCGCTGAGATTGACTCCATCCAAGTCTACGCTATTGAGGTCTACACCATTGAGGAAAGCTTTACTGAGTTTGATGCCATTGAGTAATGCTCCCCGCAGCTGGGCTCCGCTCAATCTGGCTCCCGTGAGGTTAGCCCAATTTAAGTTAGCATCTACTAGATTGGCAGAACGAAAATTTATTCCCCGCAAATCTGCGCCACACAGATTAACGCCCTTTAAATTTGCCAAACGCAAGTTTACTGCTGTCATTATCGCGCCGCTCAGTTTGGCTCCCGTCAACACGGATTTAACTATGAAGGCTCCTCGAAGATTAGCTTTTGTTAAGTCTGCGTTTGTTAATATTGCTTCGTTTAGCTTCGCAAAACTTAGATCGGCGCGGTGCAAAAATGCTCCGGAAAGATTTGCCCCCGTTAGATGTGCGCGGCTGAGGTTGGCGGCTGCTAGATATGCACCGGAAAAGTTAACTCCCACGAGTTGGGCGCTTTCTAGGTTAGCTCCAATTAAATTAGCTCCACTAAAATCTCTTTCTCCTGCTGCATAACGTCTGAGTAGTTCGTTAGCGTCCATATTATTTTGCTCCGGCTAGGGCTGAATTACCCGTATATTTATAGATTGCCCATATAAATGCCAAAAAAAACATTAATTTTGTTGTTGTTTGATGCAGAGACTTAATAATTAGATGAAGAATTTTTACATTTAATCATTGGTAATTAGTGATTTGTTAACCAGTTTCAACTATGCTACTTTGGGTGGCTAGTGCAGTGCAGCAGAAGTAACCGACCAGATCGGAAGTAGTTGAATGCCTGACGCTTATAGGATTTTTGACTTTTGACTCTTGGGTGTGTTATGGAATTCCAAGATTTTCTGGCTCTTATTCATCCGGCGATCGCAGTTGTGATAGTCTTTCCCCTGATTGGCACGGTGGTAAACTTTGCATGGCAGACCCGCGTGCGTCGCTTGCAAACTGCTGCCAAAGACAAAAGTAAAATTCCCTCCTCTGTTGGCCCAGAACACATCAAAATGGGTCGCTGGCTGACTGGTTGGGTTGTGGGGTTGACTTTGGTAGGGTTAGCTTACCATATTGTCGAACATATTTTGAGCGATCGCACCTGGACTAAAGCACCATTGCAAGTTGCCTTTATCCTGCTGATGTTTTTGGATACGATCGCCGCCCTCGTATTGCTCTACCTCGCAAAGCAGAAAATCTGGCGCGGACTTTTTGCCACTTTAACCGGCATGGGTATAGTTCTTCTCGGTTGTCAAGACGGAGTTTTTCGCCGCACGAATGAATGGTACTGGTCTCATTACTACATCGGCATTACTGCCACATTACTAATGATTTTTTCTTTAGCCATTGTGCAAGATATCTATAAAGATAAATCGAATCGCTGGCGAACTTTTCATATAATTTTGAACAGTTTTGCTCTCTTACTTTTTATCGGACAGGGACTAACAGGTACGCGGGATTTGCTCGAGATCCCTTTACATTGGCAGAAAACCTATATTTTCAGTTGCGATTTTAATAACAAAACTTGTCCGCAAGCAGTACCACCTTCGGAAGATACCCGTTGATATTGTTGAAGCGGGTCTGGGTCGGGGTAACGGAGGGCTTCGCGGCTCGCCCGGAGCCCCGCAACAAATAGCGCCTGTATTGTCCGATTGCGTTTCGATGCTATCAGGGAAAAAAATATTATTTCATCTACCCAAAGGTTGACTTTTGGAGATTTTGGAATTACTATCCTACTTAGTAGAATTTAATCTCAAATTTAGTAGCATTCTTACCTATTCACCAAAATTAAAAATCCTCTTAAAAAATGTTAAAAAATCTTAAACTAGAAACACTCTTCACTTTGTTAACACTCCTAGTTGTCATAGGAGCATTAGTGCTGAGCGGAGTAGTTATCAATAACGGCATACGAGATAGAGCCAGAAATGAAATAACTACCAAGGCTGGAGTAATGATGAAGACCATGATAGCCGTTCACAGGTACACAAACGAACAGGTGAAGCCTAAATTTGGTGATAGGTTAGCTCAAGAATTTATCCCCGAATCCGTTTCTTTTTTCGCGGCCAGAGAAATTTTTGAAAGATTGCGCCAAAATCCGGAATACCAAGATTTTTTCTACAAAGAAGCGGCACTTAACCCGACAAATATTAAGGATAAGGCGGATGCTTTTGAAACGCGCCTGATCGAGCGGTTTCGCAAAGAAAAAGCGCTAGAACAAGTAGAAGGTTATAGAGATTATCAAGGTAAAAAATTATTCTATGTAGCCCGACCTGCAAAAGTTACTCAAGCTAGTTGCTTGGAATGTCACGATACGCCGGAAAAAGCTCCCCCAAGTATGGTTGCACAGTACGGCAAAGAAAATGGGTTTGGCTGGAAGCTGAATGAAATAGTCGGCGCTCAAATGATTGCAGTACCAGTCGGTACAGTTTTCGGTAGTGCCCAGCTGTTAGTTTTTAAGTTTATGGGTACTATATTGTTGGCGTTAGCCCTCTTAATAGCAGGGATAAAATTATTGTTAAATCGCTTTATTGTCGAACCTATTGAAGAGATGACAAGAGTGACGAAGGCGATTGTTAACGGGGAAAGGGAACTTGAATTTGAGGTTGATTATAAAAATGAGATAGGAAATTTAAGAACACATTTAAACCGCATGAAGCGGGATTACGAAATAGAAATAGAAAAATATAAAGAATCGTTAATAACCGACACTGAAGAGGAAATCGAAAATGAAAATGAAGAGAGTGAAAACTCAGATAATTAGTCAAAAGCTCGTAGATTTGAATGCTGAGAGAGAAGAGGAGCCAGCAGCAGAAGGTACAACGGAGATCGCAACAGAGGATAATACTGTACAAGTAAATCCTCAGCTACGCAAAGTCCAAAAATTAATATTTGACTGCTCGACAATACTTTGCGGTATCAGTTTATTTTTGGCATCTTACGGCTTTTATTCTTACTCGGAAGAGAGAAATCAGGTAATCCAAAAAGCTGAAATAAATGCGAGACAGGAAACTGTTTATGCCAGTCGTAAGATAGAGCAAGAACTTCGCAAACTCCAAGGCGCAGCTAATGGGATTGCTTACGATTTGACTTCGGGAAAGTTAAAGGATGAACAGTTAACAACTAGACTGCAACAGGAAATAGAGAGAAATGCCGATTTTGTGGCAATCGGTGCTGCTTATCAACCTTTCGTGTATTCTCGGCGGCGGTTGTATGCACCTTTCTATGGTAGAAAAGATGGCACAATTAAACTGAACCAAATTGAGGACAAGAACGACTATACCAAACCAGTGCCAGAAAATGAGTGGTATTTTAATGCTTTACGGAATGATTTTGTTTGGGCTGAACCTTACATTGACAAATATTCTGATGCTCTCATAGTAGATTATAACGTTAGGTTTTCTCGGACTAACCCAAAAACTAAAAAAGAAGAGCCAGCTGGCGTCATCTATGCCAACTATTCAATAGAGAAGCTCAAAAGGCTAATGGCGACACTCAATCTGGGTAAATCTGGCTACGGGTTTTTGCTTTCTAAGAAAGGAGTTTTTATCGCTCATCCGATTGACGAGTACGTCAAAAATCAAAAAACTATTTTTGACTTAGCGACGGAAACTGACAAGAAAGAAATTAGAGAATTAGGTGAAAAAGCCATCAAAGGGGAAAGCACCATTATAGAGTATCAGAATGAAATAACGGGTCAATCTTCGTGGATGATTGTTGAACCGCTACCTCTGAATGGATGGTCGCTGGGAGTAGTTGTCATCAAGGATGAAAGTTCTAGCGACAACACGACGTTACGGCGAAAAACGATCGTACTCTGGTTAGAGTTGATATTATTTGTCTTTTTTCTGTCAATTCTGAGCTTTCGCGCTCATAGAGGCAGCGTCAAAAGTCTTTGGGCAGTGGCGTGTACCTATAGTATTTTATGTGTGGCGGCGATCGGTATTATCTGGAATATTGCTTTATCAGAGCGAGCTTATAAAAACAGCAGGAATATTCTGCTCAACAAGGCAACTGTAGATAATTTATTGGCTCCCCAAAATGCCATAGCAGAGGAATTGAAGCAAGAGCCACCGCTGTACATTCCCACCGGAGTTTATATTCAGTCTCTCAAATTTACCGGAACTAATGATGTGTTCGTCACCGGTTACGTGTGGCAGAAGTATAACAAAAATATCCCCGAAAGCGTGAATCGAGGTTTTATCTTGCCAGAAGCGTCTGATATCCAAATTAGCGATCCTGAGAAGTTTGTAACTAACAATACCGATCTGCTCCGTTGGTACTTTGAAGGTACAATCCGGCAAAATTTTAATTTTTCCAAGTATCCCTTCGACTATAATGATGTCTGGCTGAGGTTGTGGCCGAAAGATATCAATCGACTCGATTTAAACAGAACTGTAATTCTAGTACCCGATCTAACTTCATACGATTTGATCAATCCCGTTTCCAAACCCGGTTTGGAGGAGGATTTTGTCACGGAAAACTGGAATATTGAAAGTAGCTTTTTCGAGTACAAATTAAAGAAATACAATTCCAATTTTGGGGGAAGCGGGTTTGGCAAGAAAAATTATCCGGAACTTTATTTTACCGTCATCTTCAAAAGAGCTTTTATCGGCATTTTCATTGCCAGGATTGTACCTCTAAGTGTAGTAGCGATATTGCTATTTTCAATCATGCTGATGGCGGACGATCGCGGTATGGAAGTAGTGGGAGCTTGTGCGGGTTTTATCTTCATTGTCATCCTCGATCAAATTACGGTAAGACAACAAGTGACTGCCACAGGAATCATTTACTTGGAGTACTTCTACTTCGCGATCTATTTCTTCATTTTGCTAGTGGCGCTTGATGCTATCATATTAACTTTCAATTCAAATATTCCTCTCATCCAGTATAAAAATAATTTAATACCGAAGCTGTTGTACTGGCCGGGTCTTCTGACTACATTGCTGATTGTCACTATCTTGGTGTTTTATTAATTAATTGGTCATTGCTCATCGGTCAGTTTTTTGGCGAATTTGAATTGGCTTGCAAATTCAAATTCATCTTTCTATGTGCCATCTAAAATCCAAAATCAATCGTGTAGCGTCCCATCCGGCATTGTTGCACCGGAGAGGATTGCTTCTTGCCAGTCTGCGCCTTCAATGTATGCGCCCCGTAAGCTGGCTCCGCTTAAGTCTGCCCCGCGCAGCGCTGCTATATTGAGGTTGGCTCCCCACAGGTAGGCGTTCCGCAGACAAGCATTAGTTAGATCGGCGTAAGATAATCTTGCGACATTGAGTGTGGCTCCGGTCAAGTCAGCTTCGCTCAAATCGGCGTATGACAGGTTTGCTTTATTGAGATTCGCTTCGCATAAGTCGGCTTTGCTCAGGGTTGCCCCATTCAGGTTAGCTGCATGAAAGTTTGACCTCGCCAGCAGCGACACGCGCAGTTGAGCATTGCTCAGGTTGGCTGCGGAAAGGTTGGCTCCGGTGAGATTGGCTCCGCTCAGTTTTGAATCGCTGAGGTTGACGCCATCCAAGTCGATGTTATTGAGGTCTACCCCATTCAACAAAGCCCCGCTGAGATTAACGCCGTTGAGCAATGCTCCTCGTATTAAAGCACCGCTCAATCTGGCTCCACTGAGATTGGCCCAATTCAAGTTGGCATTGACGAGATTGGCAGAACGCAAATTAATCCCCCGCAAATCTGCACCGCACAAGTTAACGCCCTGTAAGTTCGCCAAATGCAGGTTTACTGATGAGAGAATGGCTCCGCTGAGCTTTGTGCCGGTGAGTACAGACTTGACAAGGTTCGCTCCTTTAAGGTTGGCTTTTGTTAAGTCAGCGTTTGTTAATATTGCTTCGTTGACCTTCGCAAAACTTAAATCTGCGCGGTGCAGAAATGCTCCGCACAGATTTACTCCTGTTAGCTGTGCGCGACTGAGGTTAGCGGTTGCCAGATATGCTCCGGAAAAGTTGGCTCCCACTAAGTAGGCTCTTTCCAGGTTGGCTGCAATTAAATTGGCTCCGCTAAAATCTCTTTCTCCTGCTGCATAGCGTCTGAGTAGTTCTTGACCATCCATAGGATTCTTCCTCGCTTTGCTGATTTAAGTCAGTCTATTTATAGATTGCCCAAATTGAATCTTTTTTAATAAAAATGGCAATAATTCTTTGAGTGAACTTGTCGATCGAGCAACTATGATTTGCGTATTTATACTCTCTCGTGGGATAACGCGATCGACAAAACCGCAGAATTGCTGCAAGTAATTTGTAGGGTGGGCATTGCCCACCCGATGTTTAGTTTGCCATGTATATCTATAGCTAATCGAGTTCTATTTCACCGTTACGAGCGAAGATCTCGATCGCTTCGCTGCGAGTGATCTGATTTTTTTCGGCAATCGCGGCGAGTTGTTCCCAAGCTGTATCGGTGAGGCGAATCGATCGCAAACGTTTCGGTTCGCTTTGGTAGTCGGGTTCAAACTTCCCGTCAGCAGAACGCTTGCGACGCAATGATTTGTGGCGCGTACCGGCGTACTTATCCGCCAGCTTATCCTTTTGGTTAATAGTTAACAAGTAAATCAAAGTGTCGATCAGGCGATCGCTCTCCATCGGCATGATATTATGCGCTTGCAGCATATGCTGAATAATTACGTAATGCACTAAAGTGCCGATAAATACCCGCCCTGCCGCTTCTGGATCGGGCAATTGCAATTCCTGACAAGATTTCAGATATTCAACGAGATGATGAAAAAGCTTTTGATCGACGTTACGAACGAAAATTTGCGCCAATACGGGAAAACGTCCTGATTCGCCAATAATCAGCCGCACTAAATCGCGAAATTCGTGTTTGCACTCGACTTTTTTGAGAAGATTTACTGCTAACTTGCGGAGAACTTCCGCTGGTTCTCCTTCCCAGAATCTCGGATCTTGGGGATTAAAATCCTGATAATTCTTTTGCGTCAATTGCTCCACTAAAGCAGCGAATAAGCTTTCCTTATCCTGGAAGTAGCTGTAAACCGTCGCTTTCGATACACCTGCGGCGGCTGTCACCTTGTCCATAGTGGTAGCAGCATAGCCATGAGTGAGAAACTCTTGTATTGCACCTTTAAGGATAGCTTCGACTTTATCTGCTGACTGCGGACGTTCTGAGTTGTCAGCATCTGATTTCTTCATCTTTCTGGCTTTCATATAGGGGTTAGGGGTTAGGGGTTAGGGG